>RFIL01000249.1 GCA_003695285.1 Calditrichota bacterium | reverse complement strand
CCTCAAGCACCTCTACGAATTAGCTGCCTTGGTGATCATGATTATTGGAGTAATGCTTCTCGAGTGGAGATGGGATTCCGAAATAATGGCTGGAAGGTATTGAAAAATGAACACTACCTTTTTCATTACCGTGGGAAAAAAATATTGATTACCGGGCTCATTTACACCTATGCTGCCAGAATCTCATCGGATAAACTGCGAGAACTAATGTCTTCTGCTCCCTCCGCAGATTTAAAAATTGTTCTGGTGCATCAACCCTCAGAAGAAGTTATTGCATTAGCAAGGGAGAATGGTTATCATATTTTGCTGGCCGGACATACCCATGGTGGGCAAATTGTATTGAAACCACTTGGATTCCCCATTAACATGGCCCGATTTGAGCACCAATATTACAGAGGTCACCATCAAATCGGCAAACTAAATTTAATTATTACCAACGGGATTGGGCTGAGTGTTATTCCCCTCCGATTTCGGGCTCCGGCTGAATTTACCGAAATCAGACTGAACTGATATCTTTTGAACACCTTGTTTGTCATGTTAAAGAAAGAGGAGAACCATGCAGGATTTAACTTATCTAAGCTGGGATGAGTATTTTATGGGAATTGCCATCTTTACTTCTCTGCGCTCCAAAGATCCCAGTAGTAAAGTTGGGGCCGTGATCGTTAATGAAGAACACCACATCGTCGGAACCGGATATAACGGTTTTGTAGCTGCTGTTGATGAATCTTATTTTAGCTGGGACCGAGAGGGGGAATGGCTCCAAACCAAATACCCTTACGTCGTGCATGCTGAGGCAAACGCCATTTTAAATTCTACCACCAGCGACTTACGAAATTGTCGTATCTACACCACCCTCTTTCCCTGCAATGAATGTGCAAAACATATCGCACAGAAAAAGATGAAAGAGGTAGTATATCTCTCCGACAAATATCGAGGGGAGGATTTCCACACTGCTTCGGAATTAATCTTTCAGGCTGCCAATATTTCTGTGCGGAAACTCAAGCTTCCCCCATTGAATGAAATTCTGGAAAAATTTTCCGGGTTTATTCCCTGAAAGTATCCCAAAAGGTGATGTGAAAAATTCGACCTTTGTGGTGAATATTTCGACAATTTTTCCGAAAGTCCCGGTGGATGGTCGAACTTCGTTTAGCACATCTTCATCGATTCCCTGCCGTACCGCCATCAGATATCTTGTTCCCTAATTATTTATTTATCAAACAATTATTGCCTTCCTGGCGAAGCAAACAAAAAGTAGATTTAGCTTAACAAAGCCCTGTTTCAACATGCAAAAAAATTGATGAGAATTTAGAAATTGGATTGGCATATGAATTGCGCTCTTCAATAACACCTGTACTCATACTTACCTCCATCAACTAAAGGCAGGTTGGTTTATCCAGCCTGCCTTTGGTTTGTTAAGGAAGCAACACGATGCCAATATCCATTACATTGGTTCCGGTAGGCCCGGTTTTGATCAAACCATCGATCCGTTCAAAAAAATGATAGGCATCATTATTTTGCAGATAGGATTGGGGATTCAACCCGGCTAAAAGTGCGTTTTCCCAGCTTTTTTCTGTGATAATTGCTCCGGCAGCATCGGTAGGCCCATCCCTGCCATCGCTGCCACAACTCAACAACACAAATGGAAAATCGACCTCTTTTAATTCAATTAATGCAGCCAGGACTAACTCCTGATTCCGCCCTCCCAATCCGCTTCCCTCCACGGTGACAGTGGTCTCTCCCCCAAATATCACACAAGCAGGTGGCTGTATGGGAAACTCACTCTCTACAATTTCTTTCATGACTTCAGCTATCACTCGCGCCACTTCACGACTTTCTCCACAGATACGATTGCCCAGAATCATCGGCTGATAACCCTTCTGACGAGCCTTTACCTCTGCAGCTCGTAAAGCCAGGAGATTATTACCCACAATGATGTTGGAAACCTTTTCAAAGACCGGATCGTCCGGTTGCAGGGGTGTACCTGCCAGCCCTTTTTCCAGAACCGTTAGCACAGGTTCAGGAAACCTGGTATCCAGTTGATAGCGCTTTAGTATCTCCCTCACATCATTTAAAGTGGTAGAGTCCGGTGCGGTGGGACCGGAGGCTATGACATCCAGGGGATCGTCAATAACATCAGAGAGAATTAAACTCAGACACCGGGCAGGGTGGATATAGGTGGCTAATTTCCCTCCCTTTACCAGAGATAAATTCTTCCGGATGGTGTTGACTTCCTCAATGGTCGCCCCACTGTTCAACATTATTTCCGTTACTTCCCTTAACATTTCCAGTGTAATGGTTGAGGGCAATTTCTCCAGAAGCGCAGATCCTCCCCCGGAAATCAGGCAAATCACCAGATCAGAGTCCTGTGCTTGACTCAAAAGTTGTAAAATTTCTTCTGTGGCTTTTAAACCTCTCTCATCCGGAAATGGATGCCCCGCTTCCCTTTGACAAATTTTAACCGTTTTCCCGGTATAATTATCAGGAACAATGACAATACCTCCGGTAATGCGATCAGCCAGAATGTTTTCAATTGCCTCAGCCATGGTGCCGGAAGCTTTTCCAAAACCGATAACATACAGGTTTGTATCATCTTCTAAGGTGATTTCTATATTTTTAATGCGGAGATGATTGGCATCGCGGGTTATCAGAGCGGGAAGCAGCCTTTTGGGGTTCACAGCCATTAGAGCTACGGTGAGCAATTCCAGAGCATCTTGTTTAAGATTCATTGTGAACCCTCTGTTAAACGTTCACACTTTGTTGATAATATACTCAATTTTTTCCCTTACAATTCATCAAAAGAGTTCTTCATTTCAAAAAATTTCTAAATAGCTTCCGAAAAAATATTATATTTTAGAGTTGTTGAACGAACCGAGTAACCTTAAAATGATAAGTTGACATTACTATGAGATTTTCCTACAATGCACCATTTGTGTTAACTTTTTCGCTCATCGCTGTGGTTATCATGGGGATTTCGCAAATTACCGGGGGAGTCTCTACAAAAGTATTTTTTACTATTTATCCCAAAATGCCCTACAACGAACCGCTCACATATTTACGTTATATTACATATGCCTTTGGGCATGCGAACTGGGAGCATCTCAGGAACAACTTAACGTTCCTGTTATTGTTAGGTCCTATGTTAGAAGAAAAATATGGGAGTAAGCCCATCCTTTTAATGTCATTCATCACGGTTTTAATAACAGGTATTTTAAATAGCGTACTTTTTAATACGGCCTTACTGGGAGCCAGTGGTATCGTTTTCATGTTTATCTTACTGGCCTCCTTTAGCAATGCTCGCTCCGGCAGTATCCCTCTTACCTTTTTGCTGGTGTTATTCCTTTTTCTTGGGCATGAAGTGATTAATGCCCGGAAAGTTAATTCTATCTCTGAGTTTGCTCACATTGTAGGGGGAATATGTGGAAGTATTTTTGGGTTCTGGCAGAGTAAAAAACTCTCTAAATCTCGCCGATAATATTGTGGCGACATAAAACCGATGAATTCAGGAGTAAACGAATGTTTTTAATGACCACCACCAAAGCAACTGCTGGAGATTTGGATCTCCGCCTAAAAGAGGCGGAAGAGTTTGAAAAAAAAGGGGAATTCCATCTCGCCGAGCAGGCATATAAAGAGGTATTGAAACACACCAAAAATCCGGGGCTCTGGGGCGCCCTTAGCTGGACACAGCTCCACCAGGGGCTTTTTAAAGAAGCTCTCAGTTCAGCAAAGAAAATGCGAGCTCAATTACAGAAGGAGAATTCGTTACCACTATTGGCAAGTGCTACGGCCTTAATGGGCTTCATTCATCATCAAGCAGGAAGAAATAACTTAGCAGAGAAATATTACCGTGAATCATTAAAAGAATATCCCCGGGCAGAGGTATATATTCTTCTGGGCACCTTATTAAAACACCAGGGCAATATCGTAGAAGCAAAAATAAATTTTCTTCGGGCTCTGGAAATCGACCCTTCCTTTGTTGAAGCCCATTACCATTTAGCTTTATGGTATTATGAGCATCAAGATCTTCACAGAACCGAGAGCCATCTGGAAAAAGCCTTGCAACAAAACCCAAACCATATCTCCTCCCTCAGTCTCTTTTCACTGATTCAATGGAAGAACGGAAATAAAGGGATGAGCAAGTCAAAAGTTCTTTTAGAAAACATCATACGGAATTCTGCCGGAAATCCCATTAGTTATCTTATTTTAGCTTTTACGCTGTTGTTAATGAATAAAAAATTTCTGGCGGACCAATATTTTCGAAAAGGGTTAGAAAGATTCCCACAGGAACCCAGGTTGTTACTGGCTTATGCCTGGTTTCTTTCTGAGATTCTCGACAACCCTTTAGATGCGGAAACGTATTACCTGAAAACCATTGAGACGTCACCGGAGTGGGGGGTGGGTTATTTTTACTATGGACGGCACCTTCTCAATCAAGGACGCACCCGGGAAGGGGAAGCAAAAATAGCCCGTGCAAAATCACTGGGATTTACAAGGAGCATCTCTCCAGCCCAGGGATGAAAACTTTGCCAATCCCAACTTCTGGAATTTATCTCTCCCAACTCTATTGCAATCACTGCTGTTCAACGCCAAAAGAACTCGATTCTTAACCGATCGATAGAAAACATGAACTAAACTTAACCTTTGTTTCTGGAATGCAAAATTCTTCAAAAAAACCTTTAAAGCGATGGGGCCAACATTTTCTGAAGGACAAAAATATTGCTGCTAAGATAGCAAATTCCATTTCTCCCTCAACACTCCCCATGGTCGTGATGGAGATTGGACCCGGTAAAGGAATTCTTACCGAATTCCTTGTGAAAAAAGCTGATGCCTATATCGGGGTGGAAATTGATTCTTCCCTGGCGAAAGAGTTAGAAGAAACATATGGCCATCAATCCGAAGTTCGGTTCATATCTAAAGATTTTCTTCAAATTTCCATAGCAGAGTATTTCTTAAACTATCCTGATTCTCGGCATATCATTGTAGGAAATATTCCTTATAATATCACCTCACCTATTTTATTTAAAATTTATGAAGATTCTGATATTATTGATGAAGCCATTTTAATGATGCAAAAAGAAGTGGCGGAAAGGATGGTTGCCCCCCCTTCCACCAAGGCTTATGGACTACTGGCCATCTTTTCCCAATTGTTTGCCGAGGTAAAACTCCTTTTTACAGTCCCTCCCCACCTGTTTTATCCACCCCCAAAAGTGGATTCCGCAGTCGTTAAACTACGGTTGCGTCAACAGGTAAAGGAACAATTTGCAGATTTCACATTTTTTCAAAAAGTGCTCCGGCATTGTTTTCAACATCGACGGAAAATGTTAAGGAAATCGCTATCGATGTTGTTCTCAGCGGAGTTGTTAAGTAAATTAAGCGCCGATTTAACCCAAAGGCCCGAACAATTATCCATTGACGATTGGAAGCAGTTAATAGACCATATATATCTTGAAATGCGGAAGGACAGAGATTTATGAGCAGCCCAACTATCGATCTTGACCACAAAGAGATTTCTGACAATCTCAAATATTTACTGGATCATGATCAACTGGAGTTTGTACGCAATATCCTGGCGGATTTACATGCTGCCGATATTGCAGACCTGGTGGAACGACTGGATCGAGAAAGCCGTAAGAAAATTTTTACTCTCCTGCCCTCAGAAATTGCCAGTGAAGTGTTAGCAGAATTGGAAGATGCGCCCAAGGAAGAAGTTCTGGAGGGTATGGATAGTGCCCAGATTGCAGAGTTAGTCAATGAGATGGATTCCGATGATGCCACGGATGTCGTTTCTGAGCTCTCGGTGGAAAAAGCAACCGAGGTTCTCTCTCAGGTAGAACCGGAAAGTTCGGAAGAGATCCAGGAGTTGTTAGCCTATGCCGAGGATACAGCTGGCGGCATAATGGCGAAAGAATACATCGCTGTGAATGCCGACAGCACCGTTCAGGAAGCCATTGAAATGCTTCGGAAGCAACGGGAAGAGGTAGAAGAGATTTATCAAATTTATGTGGTGGATGATTTCGGGACACTGGTCGGAGCAGTCTCACTGAAAGAACTTATCCTGGCGGATCCCCAAACTTATATCCGGGAAATTATGGATGAAGAAATCATTGCCATTGATTACAACATAGATCAGGAAGAGGTTGCTCATATTTTTGAAAAATATAATCTGGTATCCGCACCGGTGGTGGATCACCGACATAAGCTCATCGGTAGAATTACCATCGATGATGTGGTTGATGTTATTAACGAGGAGACCGACGAAGACATTGCCCGAATCGCCGGGGTTGGAGAAGAAGAAATTCTGGAAGAGAGTGCCTTGAAGATTGCCCAGGCCCGATTGCCATGGTTAATTATCTCCTTCTTTGGGGAAATTATCTCCGCATTTATCATGGACTTTTATTCCTTAACCCTTGGGCAAATCCTTGCTTCCGCTTTTTTTATTCCCATCGTCATGGCCATGGGAGGAAGCAGCGGACAACAATCCGCTGTGATCGTGGTGCGAGGTTTGGCAACCGGAGAAATTTCCATCAAAGATATCCGGCGGCGATTGTTGCGAGAAATCCGAACTTCCATCATCAATGGGATCGTAATTGCTATTTTAATCCTGACGGTGGTAACCTTCTGGCAAAACGATGTACAATTCGGAGCGGTGCTGGCAATTTCTTTGCTGGTCATTATCCTAAACGCATCCATCTTTGGTGCTATCATCCCTTTTTTGTTTAAAAAAATTAATGTTGACCCCGCTCTGGCAACCGGTCCTTTTGTCGCCACCTTCAATGATGTCATTGGCTTGCTCATCTATTTTTCCCTGCTTACTTTTGCCTTAAAACACGGAGTGGGAGGATAATTTCCAGTGGCAGAAGTTATTAAGACAGAAGCTCTGGTGTTATACACCACCCGCTGGCATGAAACCAGCAAAATTGTTCATCTGTTTACCGAACAACTGGGGGATATTAAAGTTCTCGCCAAGGGCGCCTTACGACCCAAAAGCCCATTTCGAGGAATTCTGGAAGCTCTCAATCATTTAGAGGTTATCATTTCTCTGCGGGAAACAAGAGGGTTACAGATTCTCTCTTCCGCCACCCTCTTCAATGCCTACATGGATATTCGCGAAAATCTTTCCAAGACAGCTATCGCCTTTTCAATTCTGGAGCTGTTAAAAAAGTTTTTTCAACTCCATGAGCCAGTTCAGGACTTTTTTCATTATGTAATTCGGCTGCTGCAAAATTTGAATGAATGTCAACATGAATTTTTTAAACCTTTCCTCTGGCATTTTTTGCTCAAATTGAGTGAGGTCCTGGGATTCGGTTGGAACTTTTCGACCTGTTTGATATGTGAGAAAATCCCCGACCATTTTCCCGTATTCCTGGATTCCCATCAAGGGGGGATTATTTGCGGGCAATGCTCATCATCAGGGGTGATTAATACTTCGGATCCACTAACCAGACCTCAATGGGAATTTCTCGATTCCCTGGCTACCTTTTCCCCCGATGATATCGATAAATTGTCAGAGACTAAATTTAATAAGCAAAATAACGATATTTTTACCAATGTACTTTTGAAACATCTCTCTTTTCATACAGAGACTGTGGTGGATTTAAAATCTTTGAAATGGTATATGTGATTTCCTCTAAAAGTTGTTAAATTAGTGATTCAGTAAATAAAAAATAGCGAGGTGAAGTTTTGACTGAACAATTAACCAACACGATGGACAAACTGGTATCCCTTTGTAAACGTCGGGGTTTTATTTATCAGAGCAGTGAAATTTACGGGGGTATCAATAGTTGTTATGATTATGGCCCCATGGGGGTAGAATTGAAAAAGAATATCAAAAACCTGTGGTGGAAATCCATGGTTTATGAGCGGGATGATATAGAAGGTCTGGATGCCAGCATTTTGATGCATCCCCGGGTATGGGAGGCTTCCGGTCATGTGGAAGGATTTACCGACCCGCTGGTGGATTGCAAAAAATGTAAACAACGTTTCCGGGCAGACCAGATAGACACCACTCAGGGCTGCCCTAACTGCGGCGGTGAACTCACCGAACCCCGTATGTTTAACCTCATGTTTAAAACGTTCATGGGGCCGGTGGAGGATGATGCTAACATTGTTTATCTGCGTCCGGAAACAGCTCAGGGAATTTATGTCAACTTTCACAATGTTCGCGAATCTTCCCGTCGTAAACTGCCCTTTGGAATTGCACAAATTGGTAAAGCGTTCCGTAATGAAATCACCCCCGGTAACTTCATTTTTCGAATGAGAGAATTTGAACAGATGGAAATGCAATATTTCGTTTCTCCGGGAAGCGATGAAGAATGGTTTGAGTACTGGAAAGAAGAACGCATTAAATGGTATTCGCGACTGGGCATCCGCAGTGAAAAACTTCGTTTCCATCAACATCAGGAAGATGAACTGGCCCACTATGCCAAAAAAGCATTTGATATCGAATTTGAATTCCCCTTTGGCTGGAACGAAATTGAGGGGATTCACAACCGCACCGATTATGATTTGCGTCGGCATCAGGAATATTCTCGCAAGAACCTCCTTTATTTTGATCCGGAAACAAAAGAGCGTTATATCCCATATGTGATTGAAACCTCCACCGGAGTGGATCGTCTCTTATTAACCACGCTGGCTAACGCTTACGAAGAAGAGGAGGAACGAGTTGTGCTGCGATTTGCTCCAGCAGTCGCGCCCATGAAAGCGGCGGTATTTCCTCTGGTTAAGAAAGATGGGATGCCCGAAGTTGCCCGGAATATTGTCAATGGTCTGCGTAAATATTTTCGGGTCTTTTATGATGAATCCGGAGCCATTGGCCGGCGATATCGAAGACAGGATGAAATTGGTACACCTTACTGTTTTACCGTTGATTCACAAACTCTGGAAGATGGAACGGTTACTGTGCGGGAAAGAGATACCATGGCACAAGAACGCATCTCCCAGGATCGGGTGCTGGAATATTTGATGGAAAGGGTCCTCATTTAACCGGAACCTTTTCTCCAAAGCGAAATTAAAGTACATGAATCGTGCGATTCATGTAAACTTCCTTCTTCGGCCCGGTAGCTCAATTGCTGCCGGGTTTTTTATCGTATTGTTACAATTGATTTTCAAGTCGGAAAGAACCAAATTTCTAAACCTTTTTATTGGCAACTGTTGTGAAATTGTTTAAATTTGAACATCATAACTCCACTGAGATATTTAACAAAGACAGGAGGCTTTAACATGTTTCGAGGTTCGGTGAACAAAGTTATTTTGGTTGGGAGGTTGGGTGCAGATCCAGAAATACGATATGCTCCCAGCGGTGCACCGGTTGCGAATTTTAACATCGCCACCGATCGCAACTGGAAAGACAAAGATGGCAACTGGCAAACGGAAACCATGTGGCACCGTATTGTGGTATGGAATCGACAGGCTGAACTGGTAAAAGAACATGTCAAAAAAGGCAACCGGGTTTTTATTGAAGGGCGTATTCAATATCGGGAATGGGAAGACCAGAACGGGCAGCGACGTTTTACCACGGAAATAATTGCCAATGACATCCAATTATTGGAATCCGGTTCCCGACAGGGAATGGTCAGCGATGAGCCTTCTCCTGAGGACACCCTTGGAACTCCCCCGGAAGACAGCACCCCAGATCAACCGGATGATGTGCCTTTTTAATCGCCACGTTCTCCGACTGGACCACCTATAAATAGAATGCGGCAACCTTCGGGACTGAGAAATTCCACCACTTTGCTTTATGGATTATTCAACATGCGAAATTATCCATCTTTCCGCCAGATAATAATACCTATAGGCACTTATATTTTACCTGAAAAAAGCCGAAGCATATTCTTACAGAACCGAACAACACCCGGGATTTTTCCCGGGTATTGTTCGGTTAAAAAATGACACTTTTGGTGAAAGCAGTAAGTATACTAACAGAAACAAATCCCCTCCGCAATATATTTTAATACGGGGTAATCTCAGTAAATGATAAAAAAGAGGAATCACTAATGAAGCACAAAATTAGAACAGGAGTAGTTCTAATAATACTCTTGTCCACCCTGATGAGTATTGCCCAGGAAATTGATGCTCCCCCTTCACACAAAAATGAACGGGGTTTAAGTTTTTCCCTGGCAACAGCAGGATTAGGGTTGGGCGGTTTTTATCGGAAAGCACTCCCCCACTTTATCCATCTGGGAGTGAATCTGGAATTTTTTATTTTGCGAGATGACAAGGAGTTTGAATTTATCGATAATTTTGGACGGGCATTCAAAATCAATGATGTTAATCGTTTCTTTACCATCCCCTTAACGGTTGAATTGAAGAAGCGGATGTTTACCAATGATATAGAAGATGATTTTCGCCCCCATATCCTGGCCCAGGCCGGTGTGATTTATGGAATGAATTTTCCCCGTGATATTTTTGTGGATGAAGATGTCGTCAAACCTAAAAACCAGTTCGAATTCACATATAACTTCATAGTGGGAATTGGTGTGGATGTGACCACCCGGGAAAATTATTTCTTTACCATTCGTACCCAATATCGCTATGTATTTTTTCCGGAGATAATTGCCGGTAAGCGCAATCACTCCGCCTTCGAGATTAAACTGGAGCTGGGTGGTCAATTATAACGCACCACCGAGAACACCCATCTTTATTCAGCAGGGTGGAAGAAATAGAGGACATTGATGATCAGTGGTCAATCATCAATCAATCCCATATTTTTTGAGCTTAGACATAAAAGTACTTCGGTGAATACCCAACTTTCTCGCCGTTCTTAATTTGTTATTATTATTCTCAGCCAAGGCTTTCAGGATAATTTGTTTTTCAAATTCATCCACCACCTCTTGCAATGGCCGATCGGTAGTAATCGGCACATTCGCCTGGGAATTGGCATTCATGATATAATCCGGGAAATTTTCCACGGTTAAAACTTCTTTTTGACTCAATACGATTGCTCGTTCAATGACGTTCTCCAATTCCCGGATATTCCCAGGCCAATTGTATCTTTGCATTCGTCGAATGACTTCCTCTTCAACCCCTTGAATAGGCTTTTCAAATCGGGCACTGAACTTTTCAATAAAATGAGCTACCAACAAAGGAATATCATCCAACCTTTCTCGCAAGGGAGGAACAACAACGGGAATTACATTTAATCGATAATACAAGTCATGACGAAAACTACCTTCCTCCATTGCTTTTTCCAGGTCCCGATTGGTAGCAGCAATGATCCGCACATCCACTTTACGGGTCTTTGTATCTCCCACTCGCTCAAATGAACGTTCCTGTAATACCCTTAATAATTTTAATTGCATGTTCGGTGAAATATCCCCGATTTCATCCAGGAAAATTGTTCCTCCATCAGCGGCTTCAAAACGACCCGGTTTATCCCTTACGGCACCGGTAAAGGCTCCTTTTACATGTCCGAACAGCTCACTTTCCAGCAAGGTCTCCGCCAGAACTGCACAATTAACAGCAACAAATGGCTTCTTCATTCGATCGGAGTGCTGGTGGATCGCATTGGCTATCAGTTCTTTACCGGTTCCGTGTTCGCCACGAATTAAAATGGTAGAATTGGTAGGGGCAACCATCTTCAACAGTTCATACAACTCCAGCATCTTGGGATTTTTACCAATAATTTTGTCGAAATTATATTTTTCGCTCAGATTTTCCCGTAACTGACGATTTTCCCGCTGTAAGAACTTTAGCTGAGAAATAGTTTCTACTTTTGCTAAAATTTCCTCCAGCCGGAGAGGCTTTAAGATATAATCTTTAGCCCCTTTCCGCATCGCCTCTACTGCGGTTTCGATGGTTCCATAGGCGGTGATCATGATAACCGAAATATCCGGATATTTTTGACTCACAACATCCATCAGCTCCAGACCGCCCATCTCCGGCATCACCATATCCGAGATCATGATATCCGGTTCATTTTCCCGGATAATCTCCAGCGCCTCCACCCCATTATGGGCTGTAAATGTTTCATACCCATTCTGCTCGAACAACTCATGCATTAAATCCAATGAATCCTGTTCGTCATCGACAATGAGTATCCGTGTTTTCACTCCCCTACCTCCTGATTAAATTTGTATGGATAGGTCTCTATTACTTTCTATTCCAATCATAGTCCCACCACAGGAAATTGGAGACGAAGACTTTCTTCTCCATCAACCAACTCTTTTTCCATCCGCACACCATATAAAGAAAAAATGGTTTGCATTAACGCCACATCCAGAGACGAAATTTCTTTAACATTTCGCCCCTGAGGAAACGGCTGTATAAGAACATCAATAGAATTTTTCAGTGTGGGAAAAAAATCCATCTGTAAGTATCGCTTCCCATCAACGTCATCGGTTATTTGGCAGGTAATCTTTACCTCGGAGTTCTTTCGAGGTAAATTGTCGAGAATATCGAAAAGATAACCGAAAGCATCTTCCATGTGGGATTCATTCGCCTGGATTGCTACAGACTCAAATTCTTTCCTGGTATCGAGGATAAAAGTAGCTTGAAATTTTTGATGATGTTTACGAATGAATTCGCTTAAAAAGCGAACCACCACCACTTCCTCCGGGATGCTATCTTCTCGGGCACGATTCAAACTTTCCAGCTTGGAGACAATAGAAGAGATCCGATTAATCTGGCGTTGCATAACCCCAAGTACTTTTTCCATATTATCCAATCCCTGGCGATGCATGAGTAATTGAATGCGTCCCGAAAGGATGTTGATAATGTTGATAATTTCATGAGCCAGCACCCCGGATAAAGAATTAACAATTTTAATTTTCTCTTTACGAATTGATTGTTGAAGGGCCGGAGAGGAGAGATTCCGCTTTTCCAGCACCAGGATAAATGCTTTCCTTTCCGGGGGTTTCATTTGAACCGGATAGGCGGAAAGAAGCACCTCCTTCACCGTTCCATCGTTTCCTTTTAAAATGAGCGGTAATTCCTCCACTTTTTTGCCAGAGTCAATCTCATGAAAGACATGTCTCAGAATTTTTAACCCTTCTGACAAAAAACTGGAAAGGTCCTCTTTGAAGAGATCACTATTATCCAGGCCAATCATTCGTAGAAAAGAGTGATTGGCATATAAAATTTGCATCTCTTCATCAACCACCACCACGGCATTTTTTACCGAATCCAGTAACTGGCGGTAAAATTCCTCTGTGGAGAGATTAGTGAATGGAAACGTTGTTTTGTTCATGAACTTTCTTTGTCTTTTTTTTCAACAGTGTAGAGCAATATCGTCACTTTTTGTCAAAATTTTAGATCAATTTAAAAAAAATGTCGTAAAAATCGACAATAAAATTTGTTTCTGTTGAAATGTTAAACATTTTTAGTGACTTGCGGAAATACCTCTACCCCGGGTACTGATTTAAGGTTCATTTTATTCAACCGATTAAGAAATAACATCCATTTCATTGAGGAATTGGCGTTTAAATGAAATAAAAAATCTTGTAAAAAGCCCTTACCTTTTCTAATTTGTAAAGCTAAAAATAGTTTGAAAGATATCCGTAAAACCAAATGAGGCAATATGAAGACTTCAAAAGAAATTCGTCAGGAGTTTATTGATTTCTTTAAAAAATACGACCATACGTTTGTTCCCAGTTCGCCAGTTGTCCCTCTGGATGATCCCACTCTCCTCTTTACCAATGCAGGGATGAATCAATTTAAAGATGTATTTCTGGGAATAGGCACACGACCATACAAAAGGGCTGTAAATTCTCAGAAGTGTATTCGGGTAAGTGGAAAACATAACGACTTAGAAGAAGTCGGACATGACACCTATCACCACACCTATTTTGAGATGCTTGGGAACTGGTCCTTTGGAGATTATTTCAAAAGAGAGGCCATCCAGTGGGCCTGGGAATTATTGACAGAGGTCTGGGGTATTCCCAAAGAACGCCTCTATGCAACCGTTTTCGCTGGAGACGAAGAAGACGGGGTTCCCCCCGATGAAGAAGCTGAACAATTATGGAAAGAAGTAACGGATATCGATCCCTCCCATGTTCTGCGCTTCGGAAAAAAAGACAACTTCTGGGAAATGGGAGAAACCGGCCCCTGTGGTCCCTGTTCGGAAATCCACATCGATTTAACTCCCGACCTTTCCGGAAAGAAACTGGTCAATGCCGATGACCCACGAGTGATGGAAATCTGGAATCTGGTATTTATCCAGTTCAATCGGGCAGAGGATGGCAAGCTATCGCCCTTGCCTGCCAACCATGTGGATACCGGAATGGGCTTCGAACGTATCGTTGCTGTTCTTCAGGGGGTTGAATCCAATTATGATACGGATATCTTTCAACCAATTTTACAAGCCATTGGCGATTTAGTAGGTGTCCGGTATTCCGAGGCCAATGAAGAACAACAAATCGCTTTCCGGGTTATCGCTGACCATATTCGAATGCTGACCTTTTCAATTACGGACGGTGCCTTACCTTCCAATGAGGGAAGGGGGTATGTGTTGCGTCGTATCCTGCGTCGTGCTGCTCGTTATGGCAGGAAACTGGACATGCATGAACCCTTTATATATAAACTGGTCCCGGTGGTAGTAGATATTAACGGAGAAGCATTCCCGGAAATTCAGGATAAGGCTTCTTATGTTATGGAAGTCATAAAATCAGAAGAGGAAAACTTCAACAAAACACTGGATAGAGGTATCGAAATCTTTAATTCGATTGTTGCCGGTCTGAGAGAAAAAGGCAAGACTGCGATTCCCGGGAAAGATGTTTTTCGTTTATACGATACTTATGGATTTCCCGTGGATTTGACACGCATTATGGCCGAAGAATTGAACCTCACCGTTGATGAAGAAGGTTTTCAGAAAGAGATGGAAAAACAACGGGAGCGGGCTCGGAAGGCTGGTAAGTTCACCATGCAAATTTCTTCCAGTGCAGACTGGCAGGTGTTAACCCCGGTTGAAGAAACTACTTTCGTTGGGTATGATGAGACCGATGTAAAAACCCGAATTCATAAAATTACCCGACGCAATGGCCACTATCATGTGGTTCTGGAAAAAACACCCTTTTATGCGGAATCCGGTGGACAGGTAGGTGACCGTGGAAAGATTATTGGTGACAATTTTGAGCTCGAGGTTATTGATACTCAGAAAGAGGGTGACGAGAATGTTAGTATTTGTGTGGCGGATGAGGAGGTGGAGATCACCAATCCGGAAGTGCGGGCGGTGGTGGATATGAGTCGTCGTATTCCGACGATATATAACCATACCGCAACCCACCTGTTGCATGCTGCGCTTCGTAAGGTACTCGGAGAGCATGTTCATCAAGCAGGTTCGCTGGTGGCTCCGGAATATCTTCGTTTTGATTACACCCACTTTAAACGCCCGGACCCGGAGCAACTTGAACAGATAGAGCAGCTGGTCAATGAGAAAATTCGGGAAGACATCCCCCTCGATATTCGCTATATGGATTTTGAGAGCGCCCGCAAGAAAGGAGCCATGGCACTCTTTGGCGAGAAGTATGGTGATGTCGTTCGGGTGGTCAGCATCCCATCCTTCAGTGTTGAGTTGTGTGGCGGTTGCCATGTTCAACGAACGGGACAAATCGGGACTTTTGTAATTGTTCAAGAGAGCAGTGTTGCCAGTGGAATTCGTCGGATTGAAGCGCTGACCGGACCGGCGGCCATCCGGTATATTCAAAATACACGAAATGTGGTGCAGGAGGTGGGCCAGTTATTGAATGCCTCCATGGAGGAAATTCCCCGACGTATTCAATCTCTTCTCGACGATCAAAAATCATTGGAAAAACAACTCCAGCAACTTCGCTCCCGGGAGATTATTCAGCAAGCGGAAGACTTTCTGCAAAATGCCGAAAAAATTGGAGATGTGAATCTGATTATCGCCGAATTCCAGGATCTGGATGTGGATGTTCTGAAACAACTTGGGGATCAGCTCCGTAAAAAGGGCAAAAAGGTGGTTGGTTTTTTTGTAAATCACAATAATGGACGAATGCAATTTGTTTGTGCCATAACCGATGACCTTATCAAAGGAGCAAATCTCAAAGCGGGTCAACTGGTAAAAGAGGCAGCGCAGATCGCCGGTGGTGGTGGTGGTGGAAGACCCCATCTGGCCACAGCCGGAGCCAAAGATACAAACAAACTCCCTGAAGTCATGAAATTTGTTCGCGACACTCTGGCGAGCTTGAAACGCCAGTCATAAAACTTCATGCACGGGAAACAAAGCCTTCGCAACTTTCACATCATTCTGCCGGTTCAATGATTGCACTCATTGAACCCTGACTGTGGGGTAAGCGCCAATCAGGTCCATAGGCATGAATCTGATCCCGTTTGACCTCAGCTCTCTCCTTATGAGTGGTACATACAACCACTCGACCGCTATTATCCACTTCGCAGGCCATTAAAAAGGCGGTTTGGGTATCATATCCAAACAGTTTACCAAGCATCTCGATCACATATTCATAGGTATGATCATCATCATCCAGCAGAACCACATTATACATCGGGCTTAGCTGAGTTTTTTCATCCCCCATTCCCTTCTTCTTCTTCTTTATCTCAGGAGGTGAAAAAATTTCCTCAGAAGCATACATAATTCTCCTCAGCCCAAAGTTTGGCAGTTTTATGGAAAATAGCTATATTCTTAAGGTATTGCAAAGAAATTCAGTGAGCATACACTATTTTTTCCCCATTGGAGGAGGGCAATTTCAACCAGAGGATGAACACAATGCATGGCGGTGAACTGATTGCCAGTTTTCTAAAAGCCCAGGGGGTAACACATGTATTTACCCTGTGCGGTGGTCATATTTCTCCTATTCTGGCCGGCTGCAAGAACGCGGGAATTCGAATAATAGATGTTCGCCACGAGGCCACTGCCGCCTTTGCTGCCGATGCCACCGCTCGATTAACCGGTGTACCAGGCGTCGCGGTGGTAACAGCCGGCCCCGGGGTAACGAACACAATCACCGCCATTCAGAATGCCTCCCTGGCCCAATCACCAATGATACTGCTGGGAGGTGCAACAGCCACTGCTCTCAAAGGTCGTGGCGCCCTGCAGGATATTGACCAGTTGAAACTCATCAAGCCGCTGGTAAAATGGGCAACATCTGTTTCCCGGGTGAAGGATCTAATTCCCGTTCTGGAAAAAGCTTTTCATAAGTCCCTGCAAGGGATACCCGGGCCGGTGTTTGTAGAATGTCCGGTGGATTTATTATATGATGAAACTCTGGTAAAGGACTGGTATGGTGTCCAATCGTCAGGAGGTCGGACAATTGCCGACCGGTTCATGCGCTGGTATTTACAACGTCATGTCGAGCGGCTGTTTCGAGGAGTACAGTGGGAGGTCTCTGCTGAGAAAATTCAGATGCCACCCGCGGATCCTCCTCAATCCCGGGTGAGAAAAGCCGCCGATGTATTACGTCAGGCCAAACGCCCGGTGATGATCGTGGGTAGCCAAACTGTGGTAGATGTCGCCAGAGTGGAACGCATTTCCCAATCTCTTGGGAAAATAGGAATTCCGGTCTATCTATCCGGTATGGCGCGCGGTTTACTGGGAAAACATCACCCCCTTCATATGCGCCATAAGCGACGGGAGGCACTTCGAGAGGCTGATGTTGTGATTCTGCTGGGTACCCCAATGGATTTCCGATTGAACTACGGCAGACATATCCCGAGAGGAGCGTATCTGATTTCCGTCAATCGCAATGGTAAAGAAGGTAAGATGAATCGCCGACCGAATCTTTTTATCAAGGGTGATGCAGGGAAATTTATTACCTTGCTTGCCTCTATTTTTCAGGCCGGAGAGAACCTCCAGGGGTGGATTGAGAGGCTGCAGAACAATGAAGCCATTCGCGAGGCAGAAATTCGTCAGCAGGCTAACGAACCCACTAAGTACATTAACCCCCTCAAGCTCTGCCTGGAGATTGAAAAACACCTCGATGAAAACAGCACCATCATAGCCGATGGAGGTGATTTTGTTGCTACCGCCTCTTATATTCTTCGACCGCCTCGCCCCTTAAGCTGGTTAGATCCCGGAGTGTTCGGTACTCTGGGAGTGGGTGCAGGTTTTGCAATGGCAGCAGCACTGACGAAACCTCACCAGAACGTGTGGTTGTTATATGGGGATGGGGCATTAGGATTCAGTTTAAGTGAATTTGATACATTTGTGCGGCATCAAATTCCACTAATAGCGGTGGTGGGTAACGATGCTGGCTGGACCCAGATTGCCAGAGAACAGGTGGAATTGCTTCATGATGATGTGGCCACCCGTCTGAACTATGCTGACTACCATCGGGTAGCAGAGGCACTGGGTGGTAAGGGAATTCTCGTTCAAAGTGAGGAAGAATTACCCCATGCCTTCACCCTCGCGAAGCAATACCAACAAGAGGGTTTCCCGGTGTTAATCAATGCCCATATCGGCCAAACAACCTTTCGCAAAGGTTCGATATCGATGTAAATTTCATTCAATCCATTTTCTAATTAACCAAAAGGGGGATGATATGGAAATTAGAGATTATCAAAATGTGCATGAGATGGTGATGGAAACCATAAAAAAGTTTCCAGACCATGCAGCATATCGCTGGTTTGTTGATGACCAGCAGTTGCACACCATCACCTGGAAAGAGGTTTACGAACAGTTAAAAAAATGCGCCAAAAGTTTGATGGCTCTGAATGTTGAACATGGCGACAAGGTTAATATCCTCAGTTATACCTGCTATAAGTGGGTGTTAACCGATCTTTCCAATATGAGCATCGGGGCGGTAACGGTGGGGCTTTATCAATCGCTGCTACCCAAAGATTGTGCCTACATCATTAACCACAGTGATGCAGTATTGGTGTTCGTAGAAAATTTTTCGCAATTGGAAAAAATTCTCGCCGTTCGCGAGCAACTTCCCAACATCCGAAAAGTCATCATGTTTGAAGGAGAATATCCGGGGGATGATTGGGTGATGACTTTTGATGATTTCCTGAAATTGGGAGAAGAGATTCCTGACAGTGAATTTGAAAAAAGAGTGGCACAGGTTAAACCTGATGATGTTGCCGGGATTGTATATACTTCCGGGACTACCGGAGTACCCAAAGGGGCTGTCCTCACCCATGATAACATAACTTTTACTACTCAATCCGCCCATTGCTGTATGGATGCTGTTGAAGGAGAAGAGACGTTTTTATTCCTTCCTTTAGCCCATGTTTATGCTCGGATTTGCGTATATGTTTCTCTGAGAGAAGGGGCGGTGCTTACCTTTGCAAGAAGTATGGATACCCTGGCGGAGGATATCAAAGTAGCCCGTCCTCATTGGTTCGCCAGTGTACCCCGGGTGTATGAGAAAATCTATGCTGCAGTTCTTGGGAAAGCCGAAGCAAAAGGAGGGATAACATTAAAAATCTTTCGCTGGGCATTGGATGTGGGAAACAAAATCAGTGATTTAAAACTTGCCAAACAACCCATCCCATCCATCCTCCAATTGAAATATAAGCTGGCTGACCTTCTGGTATTTAAAAAGATTAAAGATGCACTCGGGGGCCGGGTAAAATGGTGTATTAGCGGTGCTGCACCACTGAATCCCCAGATCGCGAAATTTTTCCATGCCGCCGGAATTCTCATCCTGGAAGGGATTGGGATGACCGAAAACACTTCCTTCACCAATGTCAATCGCACCGATAACTATCGCTTTGGGTGGGTGGGTCAGCCGGGACCCGGCATTGAGCAAAAAGTCTCCGAAGATGGTGAATTAATGTACCGTGGGCGCAATGTGATGAAAGAATATTATAAGATGCCGGAGGAAACTGCTGCCACCATTACCGAGGATGGTTGGTTGAAGACCGGAGATCTGGGAGAAATTGATGATGAAGGCTTTGTCCGCATTACGGGAAGGAAAAAAGAATTAATTATCACTGCCGGAGGAAAGAATATTGCTCCTGCTGCCATCGAGGGACTGCTGGCCACCTCCAAATACATCCATCAGGTATGTGTGATTGGGGATGGTCGAAAGTACCTCACTGCCCTGGTTACCCTGGACGAGAACAACGTCACAGAATATGCCCGGGAAAAAGGAATTCACTTTGAAACCTTCGACGATCTTCTGAAAAATGAAGAAATCATTCGCTTAATTAATGCTGAAGTGGAAGAAAAAAATAAGGAACTGGCTTCCTTCGAGACCATAAAGCGGGTTACCATTGTGCCGGAATTTACCATCGATAACGGTTTAATCACTCCAACATTAAAACTAAAGAAGAGTGTCATCATGGAACGATACAAAAAGGAAATCGACGCCATGTATCCGGAAAATTAATGGTATTACACATCCTCCAGCCAGTCCCAGGCACTGACATCGAAGGTTAAATTTCTCTCTACCGAGGAAGGAAGTTTTTCTTTGGCTTTAAATTCTTCTCGGATGCTATTGAATTGATCGGCAATAGAAAGGAAAACATCGAACAGTTGGGGGTCAAAATGTTTTCCCCGTTCGACCCGCATGGTATTTAAGGAAAGCTCATGGGAAAAAGCCTTTTTATAGGTCCGGGTAGAGGTGAGGGCATCATAAACATCCGCAATCGCGACAATTTGGGCAGAAAGGGGTATCTGGTCACCCTTTAATCCGCGGGGATAACCGGTTCCATCGAATTTTTCATGATGGCAATATGTGATGTCTATCCCCATGTTCAGGAACTCCATTTCCCCATACTGCTCCCGGATGGAATTCAGAGTTTGATACCCAATCAGGGTATGGGTCTTCATAATCTCATATTCGGCAGGGGTTAAACGATCCGGTTTCAGAAGGATGTAATCCGGTATCCCGACTTTACCGATATCGTGCAGAGGTGCCGTTCGGTAAATGGTTTCGATAAAGGAGTCGGAAATAACATTACGATATTGCGGATGAACACTGAGAGCTTCTGCCAGAACCTTGCAATAATTGCGAATTCGTTCCAGGTGATATCCTGTCTCCTGGTCCCGGTACTCTGCCAACCGAGCTAATCCAAAGATGATTGCTTCCTGGGCTAAATTGGTTCTTTGTAAACTCTCGATTAATCGACTTTCAACCTCTCGAATACTGGTGATGTCATCTAACATCATCGAATAGGCAAAGGTCGCTCCTTCTTCATTTTGAACCGGAATAATAGAAGCATTAAAAATTAGTGGACGCTCCGGATTGCGCGGGTCTGGCGCTCGTAATTCGCGCTTCCATTCCCCGTTTTTAAAAATGGTTTCACAAATCTCCGGAAATTCCAGTGAAGGGGAAAGATATTCGTTTAAAATAGCAATGGGATGATCTTTTAGCTCTGCTTCTTTTTTACCAATAAATTTTTCCAACCATGGATTCACACGCACCACCACCCCCTCGCTATCAAGAATCAGTACCCCCTGTTTTTTACTCTCAAACAAATCCTGATAAATCCGCAATTCCTTAAACCGATTCTCAAGAATGGCGCGCAGATCATCCACCAAATATTTTTCTTGTTTTCGGCGTTGCGCCTCTTCTATAACCTGCTTTACCTTCTGAATGAATTGAGGGATCAAGAAGGGTTTAGAAATATAATCATAAGCACCCTTTTTTAAAAAATCGACAGCCGTCTCAAAGTTGGGGTTGCCGGTAATGAATATGAAAGGCAAATCCGGAAAATGAGTGAGCGAATATTCAAAAAAATCCTTCCCACTTTTTTCAGGCAAATAGATATCCGAAATCACGATATCAAAATCGGACGCGTTCTTTAACTCCTGAATCGCCTCATCAACACTGGTAACTGCTATAGCCTGGATTCCCTCCTCCTCCAGGGCTAAGGAGAGCGTTTCACCAAGTTCCTGCTCATCATCCAGAATGAGTGCTTTATATGTTGTTTCTTCCATTCAATACCTATTTTTTTCTACTTAGAACTTTTATATTCGGTAAAAACCCACATAGCTTAACCCATTGAAATTCTTCAAATTCTTTTTAAAAAAATTACGGTTGATGGCTTCCGGCCAAAACTGTTCTGAGGATGATAATTAACCAGCGCACCTGATTTAAAGAAATGAAATAATAGAGATGATAGAAAGTTGGAGGTTAAATCAATTACAGGGAAAAAACACGTAGAGGTTCGTTTAGTAGTTAAATTAAAGGGAGGAGGAATCTTCCCAACTAAAACCCTAAAGACAGAACAAAATCATTGAGCAACAGCTCACAACTGGATTTATTAAAAGAAATGGACCAAACCCCTTTTCCCCACGTTGCGGGGATTCAGTCTTTATGGGATTCATCCTCATCAGAAGAAAACAACTCGCTCTTCCCCTTTGAAGCTTTTTCTTTTTTTCCGGGAACTTTCCTCTCCTTTAATGCCTTCTCAAAGATTGGATAAACTTCCGAATAGCGTCCTTCCGGATAATTATTTTGCAATTCCCTGAAGAACATATCCAGCTCTTCCCACATTTCCAGCTGCATGTAGGCCATGCACAAAAAATAGGCGATGCTTTCTTTGTCAAAAAATTCCGGATCTAGCTGGATCACTTTTTTACAGGCATCAACCACAGCGGTGAACTCTTTTCGAGCATTGTGAATAAATGCCAGCCCGTAATAGCCCGGTGCCTTGTTTTTTTCATCAGGGGCATGCGATATGTATTCCTGGAAGTAGGTCATGGCTCTGGAATAATCATCCTCAGAGATAGCGATAAACCCCAGAAAATAGCGAATGGTTTGCAGGAAGGAGGAATCCAGCAAAGCGGGCTTACCTTTGAGTAATGGTTCCAGATATTTTTTGGCTTCGTCATATTTTGTTAAAGAAAACAACAACTTCCCCAGATGAAAAGATAGCATGGCTTTCGCTTTTTCTTCTACCGGCAACTGAAGCGCCTTTTGAAACCACTTCATCGCGGAAGAATAATCATGGATACCTTCACTGGCAAAACCCAGCATCTGTAAGCAGTCAAATAATTCACGGGGATACTTATCTTCCGGCAGGGAAGTTATGCCTTTCTCCAGATAGGGAATTGCCTGTCGGTAATCTTTCATAGCATAATATGTCCAGCCAATTTCTAACTGAACCACCGGTAAATTTTCATCCTCTGAGGGTAATTCTTGTTCAATCTGAAGATATTTTTCGAGCGCCTTTTCATATTGATGGTCTAAGTACAGTTTTTGCGCTTCCTTAATTTTTTCTTCAAAACTTTGTGGGTTAACTTTCATAAATTTTCCTTGCTCTAATTCTTAAAGATATGTATTTATCAAATCTTGTAATAACTTCGGATTCTCATTTTTTTTTCCGAAGGTAGAGGATAGTGTTTCTAGTTCGAAACAAACGAGATATCACCAGGAGCGAATCATATAACCCTATCGCTTTTACTGGAAATAAGATTTAACAATTTAGGGAATTTACCATTATCAGAAAATAAAAGAATTAAAATTAACATTTAACAGGAGAAAAATATGAGCACCATTCAACCCCTTACCCGTTTAACAGAAGAAGAACAGATGTTTAAGGACAGTGTAAGCGAATTTGCCAGAGAGGCCATTGCTCCTCACGTGATGGAAATGGATAAGAAGGCTGAATTTCGTCCTGACCTGCTGAAACAATTTTTTGAACTCGGGCTGATGGGAATAGAAATCCCGGAAGAATATGGCGGTACAGGAGGTAGCTTCTTTATGTCGATTCTGGCCATTGAAGCGCTGGCAGAAGTGGATGCCTCTGCTGCTATCTATGTGGATGTGCAAAACACCCTGGTCAATAACTGCATCCTTCGTTGGGCGAATGAAGAACAGAAGAAAAAATATCTCCCCCAATTGGCCACAGAAAAAATTGGTGCCTATGCACTTTCTGAACCCAGTTCCGGGAGTGATGCCTTTGCTTTGAAAACACGCGCCGAAGAAAAGGGTGATCATTATGTATTAAATGGCACCAAGCTCTGGATAACCAATGCCGCGGAGGCTGAAATTTTCATTATATTTGCCAATGTCAATCCCGAATTAGGGTACAAAGGGATCACGGCATTTATTGTAGAACGGGACTTTGAAGGGTTCCGGGTTGGCAAGAAAGAAGACAAATTAGGAATTCGTGCCAGTAGCACCTGTGAGTTAATTCTGGAAAATTGCATTGTTCCCAAAGAAAATGTTCTCGGTGAAGTTGGAAAGGGTTACAAGGCAGCGATTGAGACGCTAAATGAAGGTCGGATCGGAATCGGTGCACAAATGGTGGGAATCATGTCCGGGGCTATGAAAGCCGGGATGCAATACTCTCTGGAACGTGAACAATTTGGAAAACCGATTGCCCACTTTCAGGGCATCCAATTCCAGATAGCGGAAGCAGCCACCCTGTTGGAAGCATCCCGGTTGCTGGTTTATAATGCCGCACGTTTAAAGGATGCCGGAGAACCCTTCCTCAAGGAGGCGGCCATGGCAAAATTGTTTTCTTCAATTAATGCAGAAAAAGTGACTTCCCGGATGATTGAAATTTTTGGAGGGTATGGTTATACCAAAGATTATCCAGTGGAAAAATTTTATCGTGATGCCAAGATTGGGCTCATCTACGAGGGAACTTCCAACATGCAAATGGCAACCATCGCCAAATTTTTACTGTTCAAATAGGACTAAACATTTCAACTATTTAGACCAATCCTCTCTCAAAATTGTTAGAAACCGATGGCCCGGGCCAACCGGGTCATCGGACATACTTCCCCTCTATTTTCCCACCATAAGCTTGATGCCCATTAAAATGAGAAAGGCATACACCACTTTTAAGAAGATGGGAGCTGTCAACCGTTTATGAGCCCATCCCCCTATCAATATTCCCAGAAGTATAATCGGTAGCGAATAGAAATAATATTGAAACACCTGCCCAGTCCATAATCCTGCAAGCTTATGGCTGACTAAGATAACAATCCCGGTTGGAAGGAAGTAGCCCTGTAAGGTCGCCCGGAAATGCTCCGGTTTCCACTTTCTTAAAGTCCCATAAACCACAATCAATGGCCCATTGATATTATATGCTCCTCCCAAGACGCCAGCAAAAAAACCAAACAAGAATTCTAAAATTAGTGAATTCACCTGCGGCAATTGCGGTGATAGCCACTGATATACTCCGAAAAGAATTAAAACAAATCCCAATATCCCCTTTACCAACCCTTCCGGTACTCTCTGGAGCAATTGGATTCCGACCGGTACTCCCACAGCAGAAGCTAAAATCAATCGAAACGCTGAACGAACATCCACCTCCCGCCAGCGTTTCAGGAGTATCATCAAGGCAATGGTGATTCCCATAAACGCCACCAGGGGGGTGGCAATCCGAATTCCCACCACCATGGTAAGAAGAGGCATGGCAATCAGAGCACCCCCAAATCCCAGTGCCGAGCGAGTAAATGTTGCTAAAAAGAGGATAAGGAAAACCAGAGGGAGCGATGTTGGTACATCCATTCAATTTCCGTTACATTTTGAAGTTTGCTAATTCGGTAACACTTCCACCTTTACGTCTGCGATGCCCGCCTGAATCAAACCGATTTCTTTTGCAGCACGATATGATAAATCTATTACCCGGGATTCCACATGCGGCCCCCGATCGTTGACCCGAACGATTACACTTTTTCCATTTGCCAGGTTTGTAACCCGACAACGGGTACCAAAAGGCAGGGTGCGGTGAGCAGCGGTTAACTTATTCCTATCATAGGGTTCACCGCTGGCGGTAGGTCTTCCATGAAATTTATCGGCATAATATGAAGCCTTACCATATTGAATTTCCACTGCCTCCACACTGGAAGGGGGAGATTCTGTTTCTTTGACCGGTTCAGGTTTTTCCGACACTTTCTTCTCCGTTGAGCTGGAACTGCCTGAAGAAGATTGGGGTGAGGTTGGCGAAGGACTTGGTGATACGGGCTCGGGGACTGTTTCTGTAAAAATCTCGGCTATGCGTTCCTCACTGCTCACTTCCAGATCAGTTAAAATCATTTGTTGATCTCGCCACGCCTTCCACTTCGAAAAAAATTCCGACCAGGGAAGATCCAACAACAGATATTGAGTGGTGCTATTATCCTTCCATAATCCGATAATTGTCTTCTTCCCAGGCTCATCCACTATCTCAAAATCTATCAACCCTAATCCGTTTTCATTGAATCCCTGATTAACCGTTATAAAAGTGGAGGGTTCCAGATTGGTTAACAGCATGGTGTTTCCCTGACCCCTATGCCATACACCAGCAAATTTTCGCTCACTATCCAGGAGATAAGTTTCTATATCGACCAGATGATAATTCTGTTTTTTGAGTCTATCATCCGTCGCTTTAAAACTTTCCCAGCTTGCGTCCACCAATATTTTTTGCTGATAATTTCCCTCTCTCCATACGCCTATAAATTTTCGCTGCCCACGGACATTATAAACCTCCAGATCCACCAGCTTTAAATCCTGTGCTTCCAGGTTATCCCAGCGATTTTTAAATGTTTGCCAATCCATATCTATCCAGAGCTTGTAATTGTCGTTGCCTCTTTCCCAGACTCCACTGTAATGCTGTTCACCATTTACACGGTTCGTTTCAATGTCTATTAAGCGATATCCCTGACCATTGAGCTCATCCCACTTCGCCTTAAAAGATTTCCAGGGAGCATCGACCCATAATTTATGCTCCCCTCCTTTCTCCCATACCCCACTATAATAGGGTTGACTCATTAATGCCCCTTGCCAGAAACCGCTTATGGTAAGTAGCAATGGAACAAACAGGAAAAACCAGTGTTTGCTTTTACAAGAAAACAAAAGCTGAATTTGGTTTCTAAAACGACACATAAACTTTTCCCTCTATCTAAGACCAACTATTCACCTTATTCACGGCGACATTTCAACCATAATTTGACTGGAATTGTTTTTTGAGTAGACAGTCCCAAACCCTTTGATTTGATAAATGATCGCACCAATCTTAATATACAAAAAAAATGTATAACGCCCAAAAAATTGTTTCTTTGCACCTGAAAAAAAAGGTGATTTGCAGCTTTAGCTGGTTATCTCTATATTTGGTCTGACACATGAGACTAACTTGAAAGGTCGGTGATAGATATCTTATCCCGAATTCTAAAAAAACGTAGACAAAGGTCGTGAAATGAACATTACAAGCGCCATCCAACAGATTATCAGAAATAAATGTTTACCTCCTTACCCCCCTGAAAAAATTTTGATCCGAAGACGTATCATCCATCGTCTTCGGGGTGGGATTGATCAAAAATTAATACTGATGATTGCCCCTTCAGGATATTCCAAGAGTACCTCCTTGAATCAATGGTTTCAGGATGCTCAACTTCCCAGCTCATGGTTTTCCCTGGATAAATATGACAATGACCCAGCATTTTTTTTAAAGGGCTTAATAACCTCTCTTCAATTCCTGAATGAAGAAATTGGCAAAGATATCTTTCAAAAACTACAGAGTTCACAGAAGCCAGCCATTGAAGAGTTGCTTAGAGGATTGGTAAATGAGATTCGTGAGAAATTGGATGAATCTTTCCTGGTGTTAGAAAATTTTCATCATCTTCAACTGAAACCAGTCCTGAACATGGTAACTTTTTTTATAGAAAATTTACCGGAAAACCTTCATCTTGTGATAACCAGTCATAGGGAAGTACCATTAAATTTGGCCTCCCTGAGAACTCACGATCAGATCCTTGAACTACGTGCCCCCTATCTGGCATTTACCACCGAAGAGTTAGAAGAATATCTGAATAAACAATTGACTCTTCAAATTCCCTACGGAGATCTAAGCGCCATCCTTCAATATTGCCAGAGCATTCCGGAGTTAATAAGATATGCTGCTTTATGCCTCC
The DNA here is from genome assembly GCA_003695285.1 of Calditrichota bacterium. Taxonomy (GTDB): domain Bacteria; phylum Calditrichota; class Calditrichia; order RBG-13-44-9; family J075; genus J075. The sequence goes on along the minus strand of RFIL01000249.1, from coordinate 68 downwards.
AGCGTGCTCCTGACATCGGTGCTATTATTCGGGCAATGGAATATGACACCTCCGGAAAAGGACATTTG
>RFIL01000248.1 GCA_003695285.1 Calditrichota bacterium | reverse complement strand
TCAATCCCCTCTTAGTAACGGGGCTTTTCAGACTGCACCCTCCAGAGACCACGCTATTGCATAAGCTACAAGGGCATTTTTGGAGGTTTTTTCAAATTTCGGCTCTCTCAGGTGCATTTTGCTCAAAAAATTGACTTAACCTATTGTAAATAAACATGTCCGGACAAAAATCAAAAAAAACAATACCTTCGCTTCAATTTGCTCTGAAAATATAATTTCCCCAAAATTAAAATCCAAAACTTTTTTCCACCCTCCAACACCTTTTTCTCACCCCTGATTGCTCAATCTATCCCCCGGCAATCTGGGTCAGTTGCTCCAGATTTAACATCTGAATTTTCCGCTTACGCACTCGTATCAAATTGCGCCGCTTGAAATCATTCATTAATCGTTGCAGGGTGGCACGGCTGGTACCTGCATAACTGGCCAATTCTTCCCAGCTCAACAAAATGTTTAAAAATTTATCTTTATCCGTGCCACAGGCTTTTTTTAAATCCAGTAAGGTTTCCGCCACCCGTTCCCGGGCCGTGCGTTTGGTGAAGGAGGTTAGACGGGTCTCTATCAGCTCGATTTCCTTACACAGCATCTGCATCACCTGCACCGAAAGAGTGGAATCCTCCTGAAGCACATCCAGCAGGATGGTGGTGGGAATAAAACAGGCTTCTACCGATGTCATTGCGACCGCGGTATGTGGATAAACATCCGTGGAAAAAACACCTAACCCCACCATTTGGCCGGGCTGTTGAATACGCAAAAGGTGTTCCTGATTCTGCGCTCCTCGTTTTAAAATTTTGACATTCCCGGAGTAAAGGCAATAGACACCATTTGCCGGCTGCCCCTCTTCAAATAAATTTTCCTGGGGCGAGAAGGTGCGAAAGGAAAATCCGCTTAATTGAGAAGCCCCCTTTGTCTCTCCCCTGTCAACAAAATGAGGATTCCCGAGCCGCTCGCAGATCTCACAATTCGGGGTAAGCTTCTGAGGTGCTCGATGGGTTTTCCCATTTCGATATCGAATTGCCATAAGTTCCCTCAACTTCTCAATCTTTTCTTCAAGCTTTCAAGGAGAAAGATGTATCCTTTAAGGGTTTTATCTTAGCTTTTCTAATCTAATCTTACCAAAAGATGCCTGTGATTCACTTTGTTAACGAATTGTCTTCCGGGGAATCTTTCTCCTTTATTAAGACATACCCCTGATATTCACCTTTCTTTCTATTTTACAAAAAATTAAATCCTTTCTATGGGATGAAACAATGACAATTATCAGGTTTAAACATGATTTAGACTATGGTTTTTCCTGATGAAGGTCATTTCTTCATGTTTTTTCAGTCCAGCTCCGCTTTAGCCGATAATAAACTACGTTCAGGATACAGGGTTTATCAGACAATGTTCTTCCCGGCTTCAGGTTAAACGATGTTCGGCTTCCGGGATAGTTAAGGGTTTTACTTGGATAGGGAACCTTGATGTGTTAACATTAATAGCAGCTCAGATGGGCTTATTTATTCCTTGATATGGGTTTACCCATGTATTATTTTCGCTGCACTTTAACGACCGTGGTATTAAGAAGAAAATGAAACGACGAGATTTTTTATTACAGCTACCGGGATTGGGAATCTGGGTGATTTCAGCTGAGGGGATCATTTCCCGGGTTTTAGCCCGGCAATTGTTAAATTCCCCGGGTGATGAGTTGGTTGTCTATCCAGCACCGGATAGCCCCCGGGTCAAAATTCCCATCTGGTGGCAGCAGGATGTGCCTTATGTCAGCGCAACGGCACTGGCTCATGCCTTTCAATACCATACTTATTTTAATCAGTTAAAACGAAAACTGGTGGTCTATCTCCCCTTCAGCCAGAAAATTGTCCTGGCAGCGGAAAATCCTTTTATAAAAATCGATGATAAAACTCTCCAGATGCCTCTCCCCGCTCGCTGGAGAGGGGAAGACATTTTCGTTCCCATCCCGTTCCTGGTTCCCCTGATCAATCAATATGTGAATATCAACTGGGAGTACGATCCGGTTCGTCTGGTGCTCCAAACCGCTCGCAATAAAATCAATGTCTTTGGAAGCAGTATCGCCGTTAAAGAAAATGGTATCGTGATTCGGATTCGTACTACTCAGACCTTCCATTCCGATGAGATGAGCGCCAATTTCCGTAACAACTGGCTGTTCGTTGATCTTTATAAAGGTCGGGGAGATGAAAAACTGTTACGGGAGACCTCCCTTGCCGGCTATGTAAAAGAAATTGATGTGATACAAAGCGCAGAATTGTTGTCTATCGGATACCGCCTGAGCCGCTTACCACTGGAAAAGGAAATCTATCAGGATCAGGATACCAATGAAGTCGTGGTGGTGCTACGTTATAAGGATAAAATTGAAGATTCTGAAATAGCAGAGGAAGAGGGCTCCCAGGCAGAGAAGGATATTGAAGAACAGCTAGAAGAAGAACGTAACCGATGGCTCATTGATACCGTGCTCATAGATGCCGGGCATGGGGGCAAGGACCCGGGTGCCATTGGGGTGGGCCGGTTGCGAGAAAAGGATATCGTGTTAAGCATTGCCCTGAAGTTAGGAGCATTAATTGAGAAGAAGATGCCCGGGGTTCGGGTCATTTACACCCGTGATGATGACAAATTCGTCGAATTGCGACGACGCACCCAGATTGCCAATGAGAGCCGTGCAAAGGTGTTCATCAGTATTCATGCCAATTCCAACCATAATCGCAATGTTCGAGGCTTCGAGACTTATATCCTCGGTCCTGAAAAAGGAGAGAAAGCCCGCGAAGTGGTGCAGAAGGAAAACTCCGTAATCCATTTCGAAGACCCGGAAAGCCAGAAACAATACGAGGGGATTAACCTGATCCTGGCCACCATGGCCCAATCTGCTTTTATGAAACACAGCGAACATCTGGCGGCGAGTGTGCAGAACTCACTCTACAAAAAACTGAAGAGCGCCAAGGGCAAAAGCCGGGGAGTTAAACAGGCGCCCTTCTGGGTGATGGTAGGCGCCTCCATGCCCAGTATCCTGGTGGAGGTGGGCTTTGTGACCAACCCCTATGAAGCCCGAAAACTCCGCACGGCCAAGTATCAACAAAAAATTGCCGAAGGAATTTTTGAAGGACTCAAACAATTTAAGGAAGATTACGAAAGCGTTATTTAACCCATGAGCGAACCTACCCCACACCCAAAAACCGATTCTCGCCCGATTGGAATATTTGACTCCGGTATTGGCGGTTTGACGGTGGTTAAACAAATCATGAATCTTCTCCCCAACGAACGAATCTATTATTTCGGAGATACAGCACGCATTCCCTATGGCACTAAATCCGTGGAGGTGGTAAAGCGGTTTGCCCTGGAAGATTCCCATTTTCTCCTCGACAAAGGGGTGAAGATGATCATAGCAGCATGTAATACAGCCTCAGCACTGGCGATTCGCTTTTTAAAAGAAGT
>RFIL01000247.1 GCA_003695285.1 Calditrichota bacterium | reverse complement strand
GGGCTTCTGTGTGCAAGTCGAATCGCCTGATGGTTTCAAAGAGCAATCATGGAAAAACAATTTACGGCGAGCGGGTTGGAAAAACAAGAGGGGAAAGGAAATTCTGAATGCTTAGTTTCGATTAGACTCTGGTAGCCGCAGGCTTCACGCCTGCGATATACAAGCTACAGCATGTTCCGGAAGGAACGCCTTACGGCGCGGCTGCCGGGGCCATTTACCACTGAGAGCACAGAGAATAAGCTTCTCATTTCTCGCTCCAATCCCGGGCGGTCGGGATGGAACGCAATACGGTCATTTTTCAAATGCATGAGGTTGGGAGTGGGAGGAAGCAGTACTGGTTGTTTCTTTATAATGGATATTCACCCGTAAAATCCCGGTTGGTGGTATGGATAATAACTTTAAGGTAATAAGCAGATGACATTAATGCCTGAATTTCTGAATCTTCGGGGTTGAGTTGAAAGCGATATTTCCAGGTGGTATGACCGGGGATATGAATCATCTCCTCCTGAAAGGGTAAGTATTGAATGGCGATAAGAGAATCCTGAAAAGTTGTCCAGTGTAATTCAATGGGATTGGGATGGGTAACGACCAGGGTGGTCTCATCAGGAAAACGGTTGGTGATGAAAAAATCGTATATATAGCAATCCGGATAGTGAAAATTCTGCTGTAACGAGGAAGCAAACCGGTCGCCCTGAGGGAGTAACGTTATTTTTTTACGAATCCAGCGGTGGTAGAGGGAATCATGTCCCTCAATAGAAATGTAGAGATGATAACGTCCTGTGGGAACTTTAACTGGAGGTGCTTTATACGGATGTTGGTGCCAGCTAAATGATTGTTTCACAGAGTCCCCAATTTCAAGTCTATAATGGGGTAAATTGGGGTCTTGAATTTTCGGTGAATAATCGACAAGGTTGTTTAAGCTGTCTTCAACCCACAACATGTAGTATGGAGACCCCAGGGGAGTTCCACTGAAAGCCGTATCACAGGAGATGTTTTTCAACACAATTGTTCCGGTTATGGGCTCATTTAATGCATATTCCCCGGTAACCCCCTTGCAAATCAACACCACCCCGGGAACTACTTCCAGGGTATCTTTGTCGGTAAACACTTCCTTGGACTTTGAGATATAGTCGGAAAACCACTCATACATGGATACGGAGTCACAAACATTGGCATCATTTACCGGATAACTTTTCAACGGTGTTTTATCCACCTTGCAGGCACTTACGAGAATGAAGGTCATTATCCAGAATAGAGTTCTTATTGTTTTCATAGCTGTCCCTAATTTTACTGAGTGTATGCCTACTTTTTAATTCAGTATTTCAAAGTGGTAAACATTGTTTTGTAAGATATCATTTCAACAAAACCATTTTTCGGGTTTGGCTGTACTCTTCGGTTGTCAATTGATAATAATAAACTCCACTGGCAAATCCGTTGGCATCCCAGGGGATGGAATAGGTTCCTGCTGCCAACTCCTCATCGATCAGGCTAACAACTTTTTGCCCGAGTATGTTAAAAATTTTCAGAGTGACATGGGTGCGATGAGGAATTGTAAATTGAAAAACCGTAGAAGAGTTAAAAGGATTTGGAAAATTTTGTTCCAGGGTAAAACGCTCAGGGATTCTTTCCGGCAATGGTTTAATTGCTGTAATCGGTTCATGACTTCGATAAATAGCCCCATTGGATGCACCGGCAAAAACGTATCCTTCTGAGTTTACCGCTAAACTTCTTATATCCAAATCACCTGCCAACCCACTGTTCAATTCAGACCATGTCCATCCCCCGTCATTAGAAACATAAATGCCTTCCTCAGTACCTACCAGAAGAGTATCGTTGGAAATGACAAGGATGTCCTGAATATGTATTTGATCAAATCCTAAACCATACCAGTTATTACCGTTATCTGTTGAGATAAACAGATTATTATTCCAGACAGGAGCCCAACCACCCGCGTAAATATTGTTATTTGGAGAAAATACCAGGGATGTTATATCTGAATAGTCTATCCCAACCCAGGACCAATTTTGTCCATCATTCGAGGACCGATAAACGCCACTTCCAATATCATGGCCAAGAAAATGGACACCTCCAGCAAATAAATTTCCGTTATCCATATAAATAATGGAATATACAAAATGGTTAGTTAAACTGGCTTGCCAGGTATTTCCGGTATCTGTAGAAGTATATACACCTCCGTAGGTTGCTGTATATATTTTGTTCACACCATTATGAGCCATATCAAATATCCGCAGGTTTTCTAATCCAACTAATGACCAGGTGTTTCCATTATCGAGCGAGCGATATAAACCGCCCTGGGTACAGATAAAGAGGGTGCTATCAAAATTAAACACTAATCGCCCCGACCATTGATATGGTAACGTTGAATTTAATAGCTGCCAGGTATTGCCGTTATCAGTAGAGGAGTAGATACCATTTTCAGAGGTGACACAAAACATATCATTATTTGCAGCAATGGTAATATCACTTATCGGAACACCTATTAAACCGATTGCCGGTTCTGACCAGTGTGCTCCAAGGTCATCGGAAAAGAACACGCCTGCGGATTCATGACTCGTCAATATTCGTGGTGCACTTCCCAGAAGTGTTATAGCAGTGTACCAGGAATTGCCAAATGAAGAGGTGATATTTGCCCAGGAGTCGCCATTGTCAGTGGAATGATATATTCCGCTTCTGGTTGCAATAAAAATTTCGCCATCCTGCATCGTGGCAATGGAATATACATTAACTCCGGCTATCCCATTGTTGAGATACACCCAGGAGTTTCCAAAATCTGTGGATCGATAAAGTCCGGTATGAGTGCCGGCAAAAAGAGTATTGGTAGGAGTCACTGCAAGCGCACCAATTTGCAAATTACCCAGTCCGTTATTTATCGCATTCCAGGAAGTGCCAAGATTATCTGAGCGATATACCCCTTCAGTCTCAGTTCCGGCAAAAATCATCCCATTTTTGTTGGTCGCCAAAGCGGTGACATTTGAATTGGGCAATCCATTGTTGGTGGGAATCCAGTAAGTACCACCGTTGGTAGAATAGCTGACATATTTTCCTGTAGCAGCAACAATAAACCCGGCAGGATGCAATGCAAATGCCCGCGTATCAAATTCACTAACGGGTAATCCATTGTTTACATATATCCAGGTTGCTCCATGATCAGTGGAACGGCGTATGCCCGTCTCTGAACCCGCAAATACATTATTGTGTTGGTCGACAATTACCGCTTTTATATACACATTTCTCAAGGAAGTTTGATTCCATGTTTCACCGGAATCATAGCTGATAGAGACACCGGAATTGAATCCAGCATAAACAATACCCGAATCTCCTATAGCAAATTCATTAACACGGCCTCCATAAAATTTATTTAAAAAGTTCCAAAAATCCTGACCGCTTCCACTGGTTATCAGGAGAACGAGGAATACCAGAAAAGGTTTTAGATCACACTTCATGGTAGCCCCTTATTTGCATGGTAACTCTATTCAAGGCTTATTCACTTGAATACCCCATGATTCATTTCTACTTATACATAGCGATGTAGAAAATAACAGAACATATTTTTGCCAAAACAATGAATTGGTTTTGAAGGAGGGGCGGTTTCCATATGAATCACCTCTGATTGAATTCAAGAAGATTGGACATCAACAAGTTAATAAATAAACGCGATGGAGGCAATTTCTGATAGCTAAAATTGATTGGAAAGAGTAACCATAGATACGTGTGAGGAATGTTTGAGATCTATATTTACCTTCCGATGATGTTCCCGGTCATGGAGCGTCGATAGAGATGAGGTTTGTTTTGGATAGGATTCTCATCCGTGAAACCATTAGAGATTCGAGTTTTAGAGATCGTTTTTTTTCAGAT
>RFIL01000246.1 GCA_003695285.1 Calditrichota bacterium | reverse complement strand
CTAATGTAACCGCTTGATCTGACGAAAATGAGAAAAGAGTTTGTAAATTAAGGGATTAAGAAATCATCAGGGATGATACCTTGTTTCAGCCGGTTGAAACGTTTATAAAACCCCATACTCCTTTCTTACTGCCGCTATTGTACGGGTTTATCCCTGCTAAAATAGATGATATGGACCTGTATGATTCAATCTCATGTCCCGTTGATAAGATTGGATACTTGTCAACTTTGATAAACCACCGGAGAGGAATTGAGTAATCCCATACAACAACTGTCACCGGAAGATTATGAACAGTGGAATGCTTTTGTTTATCATCACCCTTTTGGAACAATATTCCATCATTCGATATGGAAGGAGTTAATTGAACTCACTTTTGGTCATGAAGCCTGCTATTTTTTTACCAGGAAGCGAAACCGCATCACTGCCGCCCTCCCGTTCTTTTTCCTGAAACATCCCATCAGCAGTCGCTTGCTCAGTCTTCCGTACACACCATACTGTGACCCGCTGTTTCGAAAGAAGAAAGATCTGGAAATAATTGTCTCTGAGGTTATGCAATTTTTAAAAATTCATCGGGCTACCCACCTTGGTTTTCGAACCAGCTTCACACGCATCGGAATGGAGAATTTCCTCTGCTCCAGCAATATCACTAAAACCGCCTATCGTCTCAAACTACCACGATCGCAATCCAAACTTCATAAAGTGCTCAAAACAACCGGAGTTCACCCGGAGATTATCGAACTGAACCCACAACTCTTCAATATCAGAGCCGGCAAAGAGGAAAGAGATATCCGATTGATTTATCATTTTTATGTGATGGCCAATCGTTCCTCGAGGTTGATTTTACCCTTCAAATTTTTTCTGAATATGTGGCGATTACTATATCCTCAAAACATGCTTACTCCATTGATTATCCAGCGTTCGGATGTGCCGATCGGTGGAAGCATGTTGCTACGTTTTAAAAACACCTGTTATGTGTTTTTAGGAGGTATCAATCCCCATCTCTCCGATAATCATCTTGAAGAGATATTGCTGGTAAGCATCCTTCATTTTTGTATTCAGAAAGATTACCGATATGTTGAGTTTCCCCGGGGTAATTTCTCCGGGTATCAATTAAATAACTTCCTGGAAAATATCGGGGCTACTCAATATTTTATCCATGAATCCTCTTATACTCGTCTTTTTCAGGCCAATGGAGAACTTCAGGAGAATAAAAGGGAGGAGACCCCGGAATTGGAAGCTTCGATGGACAATGTGATTCAGATTGACAAAAATGAATTACGTTTTACCGGTTAACGGGATAGGTTCATTTTCCGGGTGGGCGATAGAAGGCATCTATAACTGATGAATTCATTCAGAGAAGAAAAATGTTCTTTCGAGAACCCTATTTTCTTTTTGAAAAGTCTAAATATCCCCTGAAATGAACCGATAATCATTTCCATAATAAGGGACACAGGACGTGAAACTTAACAAACGAGGGCAGGATGCTCAAAGGTCTATTCATCAATAAGAGCGGTATGCTGGCGCAACAACGGCGCCTGGATGTCGCAGCCAACAACCTGGCCAACCTCAACACCATAGGTTTTAAAAGAGAAACAGTTTTCTTCCGCAAGCTTCTGGATGCTATGGCAGAATCCGATACCGTTGATGCCAACCGTACTCCCGGTGCTTCCCATATCGATTTCCGTCAGGGTACTCTGAAAGAAACCGGAAATCCCCTCGATGTCGCCATCGTGGGCGAAGGGTTCTTTGTGGTTCAAGCCGAAGAAGGTGAGTTGTTAACCCGCAATGGGAATTTCCAGCTGGATGGGGAAGGTCGTCTGGTGACCCTGGAAGGGTTTCCGGTCGCCACAGATGGTGGGGAAATTCAGATAAGCGGTGGGCGACTGACTTTTTCGGAAAAGGGTGAAATTATGGTGGATGGGCAGATTGTTGGCCGATTAAAGCTGGTCACCGTTGATGATCCTCAACTGCTGGAGCAGAGAGGAAATACTTTTTTTGCTCAGGGAAAGGCTTCAATCAGTGATCTTTCTGCCGAAAAAGTCAATCTCCGTGCAGGGTATCTGGAAACCAGCAATGTGGATCCCTTGCAGGAAATGATTACCATGATTGAGGTGAACCGTGAGTATGAACTCGGTCAAAAATCGATAAAATCTCAAGATGAAAGTTTAGATAAACTCATTAACAAAGCAGGACGCATCTCATAACCCGAAGTTGGGATGAGAATTAAGAACAGGAGGTTCTTCCATGGATAAGGTTTTACAGGTGGCTGCATCGGGGATGCAAGCCCAGAAACTCTTCATCGATGTCATCGCAAACAATCTTGCCAATGTGAACACCACCGGTTATAAGAAAAGCACCCTGGAATTTCAGGATTTACTTTATGAGACACTCCAGGAAGCCGGTGCTTCCAGCGGCGGTGGTCAAACTCGCCCCCTGGGATTGCAGATTGGAAATGGAGCACGTGCTGTTAGTACCCATCGCAGCTTTTCCCAGGGCACGGTAGAAGCAACAAATAATCCCTTAGATATTGCTATTGAGGGGGATGGATTCCTGATTGTCAGACTCCCGGATGGAACCAATGCCTATACTCGAGACGGTTCCTTAAAAATGTCCGCCGATGGGCAACTGGTGACAGCCGATGGTTACATTGT
>RFIL01000245.1 GCA_003695285.1 Calditrichota bacterium | reverse complement strand
GCATTTACAGGTATATCAACAACGGTTAACGGAACAATTACTCGCTCTGTATAAGAGCGGAAAAGGCCAGGAAGAGCTTAAGAAATCGGTCAAAGAATTTTTAATGAAAACAAACGGCTCTACTGAGAACTGAGACAATGTGTGGATTAAGTTTTTTAACCTCTTGTCACCAAAATCCCGTTTGGTGACGCCATAACAAACAAAACTCTGTTTTGTTATAATGTAAGAGTGACATTCAACTTTTCTCTGTAGCTCTGTGGTCTCTGTGGTTTAAGTTGCCTAGAAACGAGAGAACATAAAAACGACACGAACAATGAACTTGCTAACGTTTACATCTACGAAAACATTCCGTCACGGAATTCATCCGCGAGATTATAAAGAATTGACCAAAGATAAACCCATTGAGCGGATGCCTTTTAGCAACGAGTACGTCCTCCCTCTCAGTCAGCATCTGGGTGCTCCTTCTGTTCCGGTGGTCAAACCGGGAGACAAAGTTTTCCGGGGGCAATTAATTGCTGAGCCGGGAGGTTTTGTCTCCGTGGCCCTCCACTCACCGGTAACCGGGAAGGTGAAAGCGATTGAACTGCACCATCATCCTTCCGGTAAAATGGTAGAATCCATCGTCATTCAAACCGATCCCTTTTCTCCACAAACGTTGTATCACGAACATGAAATTGAGTGGCAAGATTTGACCACTCAGGAACTGTTAATCATGATTCAGAATGGCGGTTTTGTGGGATTAGGGGGTGCCGCATTTCCCACCCATGTGAAACTATCCGTTCCGGAAGGAAAGAAAGCCCAGTTCTTAATTGTGAACGGGGTGGAATGCGAACCATATCTGACCAGTGATCACCGTCTGATGCTGGAAAATTATGAAAATGTCTTTCTGGGAATCCGCATTGCCATGAGAATTCTGGATGTGGAAAAGGCTTATCTTGGAATAGAGATGAATAAGCCGGATGCTATCGAGCTAATGCGGGAGAAGATGCCTCCGGATTTGAATTGCGAGGTTGTTCCGCTCCAGGTAAAATATCCCCAGGGCGCAGAGAAGATGCTCACGGAAGCGGTTTTAAACAAAGAAATACCCAGCGGCAAACTCCCTATTGATATCCATGTGATTGTCAATAATGTGGGGACGATAGCCGGCATCGGACAGTTGTTCCGATTTGGTCAGCCATTGATTGAAAGAATTGTAACGGTTACCGGACCGGGAATTCAGCGTCCTGCCAATTTAATGGTGCCAATTGGTACCCGGTTGGAGGATGTACTGGAATATTGTGGAGGATTAAAAGACAATACTCGCCAGATCCTGTTTGGGGGTCCGATGATGGGCTCTCCACAGGTATTTCTGGATGTGCCGATTATGAAAGGAACTTCCGGTATCCTCTGCTTAACAGACTATGAAGTAAAGGTACGGGAAGAATACCCCTGCATCCGGTGTTTGCGGTGTGTGGATGCCTGTCCGGTCTACTTAAACCCAAGCCGTTTAGGCGCTCTGGCTAAAAAGAGACAATATGAAGCCATGCTGGATTACCATATTCTGGATTGCATGGAATGTGGGTCCTGTTCCTATGTCTGTCCTTCCAATATTCCACTGGTTCAACGATTTCGAGTGGCAAAAGCCCTGCTCCGAGAACAGATGGCGAAACAGAAACAAACCGGATAATTCCAGAGGATTGTGGCACAATGAAAAGTGGTGAATTGAAATTATTGCTGACATCTTCCCCCTTTTTGAAACAGGAAGAAGATACCCCCTACATCATGCGACAGGTGATTATCGCCTTACTGCCGGCAACATTGGCTGCCCTGTATTTTTTTGGGATTAATGCTTTTCTGGTAATCCTGGTATCAATACTGGGTGCCATGTTCACAGAGTGGCTGTTTACCAGGAGCAAAGGGGTAAACACCTTACACGATGGAAGCGCGGCTTTGACCGGGTTATTACTGGCGCTGGTTCTCCCTCCCGGTATCCCGCTCTGGATGGCATTTCTGGGAGGAGTGGTATCGATAGGTATCGGTAAAATGATTTTCGGGGGTCTGGGTTCCAACATTTTTAATCCGGCTCTGGTAGGTCGGGCGTTTCTACAAGCTGCCTTCCCGGTTGCCATGACCACCTGGTCCCCCGTGATTCCGATGAATCAATTTTTCCATTTGTATCACACTACATTGGGAATTCCGTTTTTGAAAATGCCCACAGCGGTTACCACCGCAACCCCTTTAGCCCGGATGAAATTTGACGCCCAGTTAACCGCATTTCATGATCTGTTTTTAGGTTCTACCGCCGGTTCTCTGGGAGAAACCTCCTCCCTCTTAATTCTATTGGGGGGTATCTATATGGTGCTGAAAAAGGTAATTAACTGGCGTATACCACTGGCAATCTTTATCTCTATGTATGTGTTTGCCGGGATTTTGCACTGGATCAATCCGGGGCATTACGCACCTCCGACTTTTCATCTATTTGCCGGGGGTATTATGTTGGGCGCCATATTCATGGCCACGGATCCCGTTACCTCTCCGGTGACCCAAAAGGGGTGTTGGGTCTTTGGGATTGGAATCGGCTTTTTAGTGATTCTCATTCGAACTTTCGGAGGTTTACCGGAAGGAGTCATGTATGCCATTCTGTTAATGAATGCCTTTACGCCGCTTATCAACCGAGTGACCCGGGAACGGGTGTACGGAACGGAATGAATGCGGTTGTCCCTTACAGGTAAAAGAAGATCTTTTGAACGTAAGTTTTAACAATAACTTTTTGAAAATGGATCGATAGAGATGAATCAAAACAAGACTCAACCTACTCCACAAAAGGAAGTGAGTAGTGCCCGAATGCTTGCGACCATGGGTGGTATTGGACTTCTGGCTGCGGTTTTACTGGTTTTTACCTATCAAACCACCCTACCCCATATCAAACGAAACCGGGCCCGTTTGCTGGAAAAAGCCATTTTTGAAGTGGTACCGGGAACTCAAACCAAAAAAGTTTTCACCGTGGATGATTCAGGAAACATCGTTCCCCTGGAGAAGGAAGATGAAAAAGCGTTTAAGATATATGCCTGCTACGGTGCCAACAAGGAATTATTAGGTGTGGCGATAGAAGCCAAGGGTCAGGGATTTCAGGATGTCATTCACCTGATCTATGGATATTCTCCGGAGAAGCAGGCCATCGTCGGTATGAAAGTGTTAGCCAGTACTGAAACCCCGGGGTTGGGAGATAAAATAAACAACGACCCGGAGTTTTTAGCCAACTTTAACGAGTTGGCCATTCCGCTGGACCCTGAGGGAACAAAGGTCACTCATCCGGTGGAACTGGTGAAGGCTGGAGAAAAAAGCGAAAAATGGCAAATAACGGCGATCACCGGAGCGACAATCTCCTCTCGAGCCGTTACCAATATCTTGCGTCAAAGTACGACCAAAAATATCCCAATGATTATGCAACAACTCAACAAGCTGAAGGGTGAAGAGTAATGGCAAGCCCCTCTACCAAAAAACAACCAACGAACATGGATGAGTTCTTAAAAGGGCTCTGGAAAGAAAACCCTGTATTCGTGCAATTGCTGGGTATGTGTCCTGTATTGGCGGTTACCAATTCGGTTATCAACGCACTGGTGATGGGAATAGCCACCACTTTTGTGCTGGTGATGTCGAATTTATTGGTCTCCACACTACGCCACCTGATCCCCAAACAAGTGCGCATTGCAACCTATATTATGATCATCGCCACCTTTGTGACAGTGGCCGATTATACCATTCAGGCCATCAGCCTGGAAGT
>RFIL01000244.1 GCA_003695285.1 Calditrichota bacterium | reverse complement strand
GGTCACCACCACACAGAGAACTCGCAGTTACCATTTCCCCTTCTATACCCCCGAAGAGCTGGGGAAAAAATTGATTCCCATAACTCAGGAACACCGCGTGGCCATTGTTTTTGGGAGGGAAGATTCCGGCCTGACCAATGAAGAAATCCGGTGTTGTCATGCCATCTCTACCATCCCGGCTGCTACAAAGCATCCCTCTTTAAATTTAGCTCAGGCAGTCATGTTATACAGCTATGAATTGTTTAAGAGTTCCTATGGAGAGGAAAAACAATTTCACTGGCGATTAGCCGGTTATGAGGAAATGGAAAACCTGTTTCGGCATCTTCAAGAGAGTTTACAGCGGGTAAATTTTAAGCCCCGGGATAACTGGGATCATTTCATGATGAGATTTCGTCGTTTCTTTGCGCGAGCCAACCCGGAGGTGCGCGATGTTAACCTGATGCACAAAATCATTCAGGCCTATGAACATTATATTGAACAAATGGAAAGGAAGTTAAAAGAAGAGAAATAAAAGCATTGAGAGGGGTGGATGCTCTCCCCTAATCCATGACCACATCTCCCAGCACCGTACCTCGATTGATGGTCTCCTTTAACCGCTCGATTTGAATAGGAACCACCCCAACTTCGCCACACACGACACCAGCCGCAAAATTGGCAATGAAAATTGCTTCCTTAAAGCTGGCACCGCCACATAATGCATAAGTGACCGTAGCTATGACTGTATCTCCGGCTCCGGATACATCTGCCACTTTCCGGGCACGGGTGCCGGTAAAAAAGACTTCTCCATCATCCTGAAACAAAGCCATCCCCTTTTCTCCAAGAGTAATTAATACCGATTTCGCTTCCAGTTTCTGCAGGAGAAGTTTACCTGCCAGACGAATCTCTTCCTCTGTGCCCAAACGGGTGGCTAAAGCTTCTTCTGTTTCTTTTTTGTTCGGTTTAAAGAGCGTTACCTTCTGATAGCTCAAAAAGTTTTCAAATTTGGGATCCACCGTAATCACCAGATTATTTTCATTCCCAAGGCGAATAATCTCAGCAACTAAAGAGGGTATGAGCACCCCTTTATTATAATCCTCCAGGATAATGGCATCTACTTCGGAGATAATGGATTTTACAAAGTCAAGAATCCGTTTCTCCGTTCGGGTTTCGATAGGCACTATTCTTTCCCTGTCCACCCGTGCAATATGTTGATTATTTCCAATGATACGTGTTTTGATGGTGGTGGGACGTCGTTCATCCTGGATCAACCCATCGGCTACCAGATTCTTCTCCCGAAGCATATTTCGGAACACCTCTCCCCAATAATCTGCTCCCACAGTCCCGACCAGTATCGGTTCGGCATTCAGACCAATAATATTATTCGCCACGTTGGCTGCACCGCCAAAACGGATTTCCTCATCTTCGATGTTGATGATGGGAACCGGGGCCTCGGGGGAGATGCGAGTGACATTTCCCCACAGATAACGATCAATCATGAGATCCCCAACGATAAGGATTCGTTTCCCCTCACTGTGACGGATGATTTCGTCCAGTCTCTTTTCCGAGAGGGAGTCCATCTATTTCTTCCTCGTTGTTTTTTCACGGGCAGGCTGTTCGGAGGTTTCGTACTTCCGTTTTAAAAACTCAATCAAGGGATCCCGGACCAGACTGACAATCAACAATAAAAGCAACAAAGGAAAACCAGTGAAATAAATAAAACGGGTAAAGGGCTGAACCCAGCTATATTCCAGCAATGGAATAACGGTGATTAATACAAAGCAGAAAAAAATGTAATATTCCACAAATCTAACAATTCGTTTATAATACATTTCAACCATTGATTTTCCCTTCTCCTCTGATTTCGGTTTCATGTTTTTCTCTCTGAGTTTCTGTAACAATGCCGAATATACTCAAATTCCGCCTGAAACCTTAAGGAAAAATAGGATTTTTCCCTGGTTTCAAAAATAGTGACCCTTAACATCATCGTTAGTAACTAAACATACACTCTGGTAGTAACCCTGGTCAATCCATCATCCCCACTCCCCCTTTAAAAACCATACGGAATTCCGGTGCCGCGCGGGTCACATCCCACTTCCCACCCTCGAGGGCTCCTCCAGATTGCCTGAATATCTCCGATACTTCCAACCGGTTTCAACCCAAATCCCCGGTTCCGAAGCTCCTGGAGGGAGGAATTCGGGACTTTATCCTTTTCATAGACAATGCTGTCAGGCAACCATTGATGGTGGAAGCGACCTGAGTTCAATGCTTCCTCCAGGGACATCTGATAATCAATTTTGTTCAGAAGTATCTGTAGCACAGAAGTGATGATCGTTGAACCACCCGGAGTACCCAGGATCCCCACCAGTTTGCCTTCCTTTTCTACGATGGTGGGTGTCATTGAACTGAGCATTCGTTTTCCCGGTTCAATGGCATTCGCCCACCCCTGGACCAGCCCGAACATGTTGGGGCTTCCCGGACGAGTGGAAAAATCATCCATTTCATTATTGAGAAGGATACCGGTTCCCTCTGCCACAAAATGGCTTCCGAAATTTCCGTTGAGCGTATAAGTCATGGCCACAGCATTTCCCTGTGAATCGAGAATAGAAATATGGGTGGTTTGAGGTCGCTCTTTCATCGCGCTGGTCAACAATTGATATTCCGGCAGCTCGGTCGCCGGAAAGGGTGATTGAACATTAATCGCAGAAGCCACCTCCTTGCTTTTTTGAGGGGAGGCGAAAAGGGAATCGGGGATTTCCACAAAATCGGGATCCCCCAGGTAAACATTTCGCAGGGCATACCAATGCTTTTCAATTTCGGAAATCAACGCCAGATAATCAGCACTGTGATAAGGCACAGAATGTTGCAGATCAAAGAGGTTCAAGGTATTGAGGATACCCTGTAACACCCTTCCACCGGATGAGGGAGGGGGCATGGAGTAGATGGTGTATCCACGATAGGGGATGATGATGGGTTCCCGTTCTTTGGCGGTATAGCGGGTGAAATCATCCTTTTGGAAGATCCCGCCATGTTTTTGCACCGATGCCACTATTTTTTTGGCAATCTCTCCCTCGTAAAATGCCGAATCTCCCTGCTTGGCAATTAACTCCAGAGTTCTGGCCAGATCCGGTTGCTTCAATATATCCCCGATTTCCGGGGCTTTTTTCTGAGGATAAAAAATTCGATAAGCCTCCGGGAATTTCTTAAACTTCGATTGGTGTGATTTCAGCAACCGATGGAGCTTTGGATACACTGGAAAACCATCCCTGGCAAAAGTAATCGCCGGTTGCAATAATTTTTCCCAGGGTAAACTCCCATACATTTGATGGGCTTTATACAATCCCCTGACGGTTCCCGGAATACCACAGGCCAGCGGCCCCTCCAGACTTTTTTCCTTGATAGCTTTTCCATTCTCATCCCAGTACATGTCATAGGTTGCCGCCAGCGGAGCGGTTTCTCGAAAATCCAGCGTCTGCACGGTTCCATCCTTCGTCCGCAAAACCAGAAATCCGCCCCCTCCGATATTTCCCGCGCGTGGATACGTAACGGCCATACTGAATGCAGTAGCCACCAGCGCATCGATGGCATTTCCTCCCTGTTGCAGCACCTCCAAGCCTACTTTACCAGCCAGGGGTTCAGCACATGCGACCCCGGCATGGGGTACCTCTATGACTTTTGAGACCTCTTCTCTGCAACCCAACAGGAAAAGAGCAAGGATAGAGAGCCATACAAATTTTGTTGAGAAAAATCGAAAGAGGGTGGTATTTCGATCGTCAATGCTCATAGCGGGATCATCTCCAGATAAAGATATAAGTGGCTTTTTAGTCAACTGGATTATTTAATGTTCAAAATATCCAACAAATCCTCGGCAAAAGTAGCATTCATGGGATACTCTTCCAGTCGAGCAATTTCTTCTCCATTCTGATAAATGATAAAAGTAGGCACACGCTCAATTTGATGTTGTGGTCCCAGATGTAGCGGATCATCTTTTTGCCTGTCCACCCCATAGAGGGTCAGGTGAATGTTTTTATTTTGGGCTTGTTGAAGTGCTTTCACCATGGGTGGTACCCCCTGTTTGGAATCCGAACACCAGGTACCCAGAAAGCATTGTATTTCTACCGGAGTGGTAATTTTTTTCAATCGCTCCACTACACCCGAAGGTATCGTTGCCAGTGCATCGGCATCTCTCCACTCCTGAAATTCTTCCAGAATTTCGGAGTAGGTCAATTCCCCGACCAGCATCTTTTCCCCTTCCACCTCAATCAGTTTTTTCGTCGCTTTCTTACCAGAGGCGCAGGCGGTAAGGAAACCCAACATCAGAAGGAAAAGAATTCCCTTCCACAAAAGGATACTCATATTTCGAGCCATATTAAATTCCTTTCCTTTTGAAATGCATCTATAATGATCAAAGATAAATATTATCAACTATTCCGCCAGATTTATCCAGCATCCGCCAGTCAGCTCCTCCAGGTCCCCGGGGGTTAATTTAAAGACGGCAAAGGGAGTTCCTGCAGCTGCCCAGATAACATCATACTGTTGAAGTTCCTGATCCAGAAAGGTCTGGAGAGGTTCTTTATGAGCTACCGGGGGTACTCCTCCGATGGGAAAACCAACTTTTTCTTTGACAAATTTTCCATCCGCCTTTTCCAGTTTCAATCCGGCGGTGTGTTCCACTTTAGCCAGATTGACCCGATTGGCACCCGAGGCAATGATCAGTACCGCCTTGTCAGTATTGGCATCTTTAAAAATCAGTGATTTTGCTATTTGACCAACACGACAACCAATACTATCCGCAGCCTCCTGTGCCGTTCGGGTAGAGGTGGACAGTTCCTGTACCTCAAACGGGAATCCCCGTTGAGATAAATATTCCTGAACTATTCTGGCTCGTGAGCTGAGTTGAGAATTCATTTTTGATTAAACCGAAGATAAATTGTGGTATAAACTGCACAGCACTACTGAATCTCTCCAAACGCGGTGTAAACAGAAACACTTATTCGCGAAGATTCTCCTGATCCAATGAATCAAGTGTTGTTTCCGTGGTTGAGACCATTGTTTCCGTTGTATCTGCAGCGGAGGTATCCGGAGGGGCTGGTTTTGGTTCCACCGTTTTCAACCGCCGGGTGATAATCCCCTCTTTTCCCAATAAAAGATTGGTTACTACCTGATTGGCTTCCCCCATCAAACCCAGGCTGTCGCCATTTAACCAGATAAGCACTCCATCTGCACGTCCGAGGAGAAACTGCACAGATTCTACCGCCTTAATTTCCCGGGTTAATCCGGGAGTCATGATATATTCGGTGGTGTCTTTCTTATCTCGTATTTCCCGGATCCAGGTGCGCTGGACCGCTTTTAAATTGACAAACACCTGAGGGGGTTGCTGACTTTCGACAACGGTATTTTCTTCCAATTTGGGGGTAAGCGCACTATCCTGTTGTTGATAATTTTCTATCAGATCGGAAATGGTAATTTCTTTTACCTTCACCGGTCGAGTATTTTTCTCAAACATATACTGTTGATAAGTAATATACCCGGCAGC
>RFIL01000243.1 GCA_003695285.1 Calditrichota bacterium | reverse complement strand
TCTTTTATCGGGAATCTGTTTGGAGAAGCTGAAACCCTGATCGTTGCCAAACGCTACCAGGATGCCACCGGGTTTCATCTGAAGCATCCGGAGTTGTGAGGGTTGAGGGGTGCCCTCTCACAGAGCTTTTTTTATTGAAGTTTCGTAATTGAAAGAACTCTTTGAAGTCGGGTGGTAAATGGATTGTAGCCATAAACTCTTTGTCGTAGGATTTCTACAGCCTCTAACCCTTCTAAAGGTGTTTTGGAAAACCAATAATCTCTTTCATCTGATAGATCAGAAAGGGATACCACCGAGAAGCTGCCCTTGTCTATTTTTTGTGTCAATTCTTTCGTTTTCATGGCATTAATTTAATAAGATAACTCCGGTTTACAAAATACTTCCACTATTTCTGGCGAAATGTTAAAATGCCTTTTCACGCCTCGCATAAATGAAAAAATATCATAACTCTCAGAAAAAACTCTAAAAAAATCAGCTATCATGGGAAGCATCCGGAGTTGTGAGTTGGGGAAGTGGGGTGGGGTGCGAGTTCCTATGAAATTAATACTGTAAAGAAATTCGCATTCTATCATCCTACTTGATCATAGAGTTTAATATGATTATTATAGTTTAGAATTACTTCATTACTAAACATAGTGGTTCATTTTTACACATGAAAGCATTGTGGAACAAGAGAACAGAAGAACAATTCTTTAAAGAAGCGAGTAAATTTGCTTCTCCGGAACAATTGTTTTATAAAACGGATGAAGGAAAATTTGTTGCCTATTGGCCTAAAGGTTATAAGGGGAAAAAGTCTACACTGCAAAGCCGTAATGCTTTGATCGGAAAATATAGTGAAAAATGGTCAAGAGACCTAATATCTCTTTGTATTGAGAAGAAAGGTCTATATGCTATTCAGGGTGCTATTTGCAATGAAATATCTTTGACAAAAAACTCACCTGCAGATATCGTAATTTCTAAAACAAATAATGTGCAACTTCAGCCGGAAGACATTTTAATGGTCTTTGAAGTTAAGATGTCAATTGTATGGAATTGGATGTATGATAATGGTAAGTATCAATGTATTGGTGATTATCGAACTCATCAGGGTAATCCCGGACTATTAAGATCGGATTCAATGCTGAAAGCTATTGGGAAAAGTATTAATATTCGAGTCTCAAATTCTTTAGCATCTAAAATTCCCATTATTGTTTTGGGTAATACCCCAATCGCAAAAAGTTATTATAGAAAGGTAGACCATTTAAAATCTGCCGGAATAATACAGGGATTTTGGTCATTAAATCCCAATCCCATTTTCAATGGCTCGACTATCAAACATACCCCCCAAAAAGGCTTTTATCGTTTTGATAAGTTTGAACAATTTCAACAGGAAATTGAGGGATTGTTGACCCGAGAACAAAATTTCTTTTCAAGCATGAAAACAAAAGTGGAACTTGGCAAAATTATAACCATTGCAGCTAAAGAGCCATCATATGAAGCAAAAGCAGAAAAATTCTTAACTTTATTAAGGGAGAATGAATGAGTAATAACAAAAAATTTAAGAGAACCGGAACTAAAACAAGCTCTTTCGGCACTCCCGGGAGAATCAGCCATGATTCTTCCGAGTTTTATAACAGTAAGTTATATTCGCATATCACTCCCCCTGAAAAAGTTACTTATAAGGAAAATCCCATTCCTGAAACAAATCTTAATAAAATATTCTGTAAATCCAGTGAGAGGATGGATGAAATACCAGACAACAGTGTTCATCTGATGGTCACATCTCCCCCATATAACGTCAAAAAGGAGTATGATGAGGATTTGTCTCTGGATGAATATCGAACTTTATTGAGAGCCGTATTCAAAGAGACCTACCGGGTTCTGGTAACCGGGGGAAGAGCCTGTATAAACGTCGCCAATCTGGGTCGAAAACCCTATATTCCTCTTCATGCTTATGTTATCGAAGAAATGCTGAGCTTAGGATTTTACATGCGTGGAGAAATTATCTGGAATAAAGCCTCCAGCGCCAGTCCTTCCACGGCTTGGGGAAGCTGGTTATCTGCTGCAAATCCGGTTTTAAGAGATATACATGAGTACATCCTGATTTTTTCAAAAGAGAGTTTTACCCGTAAAAGTAAAGGAAAAATCAGTACAATAAGGAAAGAAGAATTTCTGGAATGGACTAAAAGTGTCTGGACTTTTCCGGCAGTATCCGCTAAAAGCATTGGGCATCCTGCCCCTTTTCCCGAAGAGTTGCCCCATCGATTAATTCAATTATATACCTTCAAAGACGATGTTGTGTTGGATCCCTTCTGCGGAAGCGGTACGACCTGCCTGGCAGCAATTAAAGATGACCGATATTACATTGGTTATGAAATCGATCCTGAATATGTCAGGTTAGCAGAAAACCGACTCCACAATTTACGCAACCAATTGAAACTTTTCTGATATCAATACTTTGTAACGATTAAGTGTGTTATTGGATGCTCCTTTTCACCTCTCCCCTGTTGCGTATTCCGTAAGTGGAAGGGTTCCCCCATTCTCCAATGCACCCCGCCGCTCCGTCTCCGATTCACACCAACCCCCGTCCTTCTTGGTACGTGAAACGTAAACGTGCTGCGTGTTGCGTGTTGCGTGTTGCGTGTTGCGTGAAACGTAATATTATTTTTCCTTTTACCCTTTACCTTTTTCCTTTTCCCTTTTTGATCTTTGATCTTTTCATCTTTGATCTTTATTCACCCTTTTCCCCTTTTTTGATCTTTGATCTTCTGATCTTTGATCTTTATCCAGCCAACAACCCTTTACCTTTTATCCTTTCCCTTTTCCATTTTACCCTTTACCTTTTTCCCTATCGTTTCTCCCCTCCCGCCTTACCACCGCCACTGTAAATACCCCTCCAGACGACTGCCCCTGGAGCGGATAAAAGAATAGTAAATACCGGGTTGAACCTCCCCACCGGTGGGTTGGAAACGAAGCTCGGTGCGCTCAATTTTTCCTCCCTGCTGTTGGAGATTTCCCCACAGAAGTAATCGATTTTTTCGCGGTAAAAAGAAAAGCGGAATCTCTCCGGCCAGTTGATAATCGACCAGGTGCCATTGAGCCTGCGAAGAAAAAAGCACCTGACCGTAAAATGGATATTCTCCCTGATAGTAAAAACCGCTCCCCAGATATCTGAATTCCCAGGATAAAAGTTCTTCGCCAATGATGGGTTGCCATTGCCAACGAATTCCCACTGGAATATTGAGAGTATGATAGAATGTATATAAATATCCCCGGCTTGCCTCTTGTTGGTGAATAGTGAAACGATTCAGCAGAGAAATACCTCGATGTCCGGTATAATTCCAGTTAAATTGCAGACGCTCTGAGGGAGGGTTCTGCGCAGCTTGCAATGCCAGATTTAACGAAAACTGATGAGCCCCCTTCTCCCAGTATCCACTCAGGATTTCCCTGAACACATCTTCTCTTTGCTCTATTCGGGCACGAAACACGGTTCCGGCCGAGCGCCATCTAACTTCCGAAAATGATTTGGGGATTTTCCAGGTCGATTGTTTATCCACCCGAATTCCATGGGAAACCAGAACGGTCGGGTGGAGGGAATAAAAACCATTCAGTTGATAAATTTGCGAGCCGCTGATGGTTTCTTCACTCCCCTCAAGGCTCCATGCCCAGGCTCGATTAAAAAGGGTTATCCACTGATGGAACATCACACTATCGCCAATCTGGATTCTTCTGATGCTTCCCTGAAATCGCTTCAGACGCCAGGTTAGA
>RFIL01000242.1 GCA_003695285.1 Calditrichota bacterium | reverse complement strand
GTTTTGAACTCCGCACCCAACCGTAAGCTAAAGCATGTTCCGAAAGGAACACCTTACGGCGCGGCTACCAAAGTAAGCACATCCTTCCAGCCTATCTCAGCGAAACCAAAACGTGAAACGTGAAACGTAAAACGCGAAAAGTAAAATCATTTTCCCTTTTTACTCGTTCCAATCCCGGCCAGCCGGGATGGAACGAGGTAGCAACAGAAACTCTGTTTCGATTTCGTATATATCCACTTTCACCTGGGTTCGGAGTTTGGAAACAGGGTTTCGAATATGATTCCATTCCATCCCGGCCGGGATCGGAAACGAGAAGGAGTACCGCTTCTCTTCGTCTCCGGTTCACCGATTCACCCTCTCTCCTCTTCGCTGGAGCGTCCCTTCTTTATTCCGACAAAGTAGCTGGGTTATTAATCAACCTCCTGATTTCATAGCGTAATTTCAAGAACCCGGTAATAAAAATTTGCATTCCCACCAAAACATCGTAAATTTGATGATTAAGCATTTTGAGAATGTAGAAATGAAGGCGAGGACTAGGGGTGAACTCGGAAGTAAAGGAATTTGAAAAGTGGAAAGGAGAACGCCATGGCAAGTAAACCCAAAAAATTAGCCATTTTAGTCGGAGGAGGTCCGGCACCAGGAATAAATAGCGTCATTGGGACGGCTACCATTCGCGCCATCCTGGAAGGGGTGGAGGTTCTTGGAATTCTTGATGGATTTAAATGGATCATGAGAGGAGATATCTCTCATGTGCGAGAACTTACGATTGACAATGTGAGCCGAATCCATTTCCGAGGAGGATCCTACATTGGTATTGCCCGGGATAATCCCACCAAGGACCCAAAACACCT
Organism: Calditrichota bacterium; assembly: GCA_003695285.1. Classification (GTDB taxonomy): domain Bacteria; phylum Calditrichota; class Calditrichia; order RBG-13-44-9; family J075; genus J075. The sequence goes on along the minus strand of RFIL01000242.1, from coordinate 3,364 downwards.
GGAAAATACGGTAACCTCTCTCCTCCGTTTAAATGTTGATAAGCTCATCACCATCGGGGGAGATGATACGGCCTTTAGTGCCATGCAGGTAGAGAAAGTTGCCAATGGTCGGATTCGAGTGGTTCATGTGCCCAAAACCATTGATAATGATCTGGATTTACCGCACGGGATTCCTACTTTTGGGTATCAGACAGCTCGCCACATTGGGGTGGAACTGGTGAAAAATCTGATGGTGGATGCTCAGACCACTTCCCGCTGGTATTTTGTCGTTTCCATGGGACGAAAAGCCGGGCATCTGGCATTGGGTATTGGGAAAGCGGCAGGGGCAACCCTGACTCTTATTCCGGAAGAATTTCCCGAGAAGAAAATTCGGCTTTCCCACATTGTGGATATCCTTGTGGGAGCTATCATCAAACGTCTCAGTTATGGCCGCCAGGACGGAGTAGCGGTATTAGCTGAGGGATTGGTGGAACACCTGGACCCTGCTGATTTAGAGGTGTTATTAAATGTTGAGAGAGATGCCCATGACAATATTCGACTGGCGGAAGTGAATTTTGGGGAGATTCTCAAATATCATGTTCAGGAACGTCTGAAACAATTTGGAATCAAAACTACTATTGTTGCTAAAAATATTGGATATGAACTCCGATGTGCCGACCCCATTCCCTTTGATATGGAATATACCCGGGACCTGGGGTTTTGCGCGGCTCAATTTATCCTGGATGGTGGTAACGGTGCCATGGTCAGTATTCAGGAAGGGCATTTTGTTCCTCTCTATTTTAACGAGATTATCGACCCGAAGACCAAACGCACCAAAGTACGGATGGTGGATGTTTCCTCCGAATCCTATCTCATCGCCCGACGGTATATGTTGCGGCTCAACAAGAGTGATTTTGAAGATCCGCATGAAATTGCCAAATTCGCAGCCACTTGCGGGCTATCCATCAGTGAATTTGAAAAGCAATTTAAATATTTGATTGAACAGGATCTCTGGTATCAAAAAGGGGGTGCGGAAGGTTCCATGAAAGACCGGGTAAAAGAAAGCAATGTGGTTTACGAAAAGCGTAGTGCCAATCTGAAGGATAAAAATAAGAAAGCGGATAAATAGCACTTTTTTGCTAACAGGAAAGGGATAAGATGTCCCCCAGGGTGCTTATTTTTTTAGGATTATCGGGTATTTTTCTGTCCTTGTTCGGGATATTGATAGTGACCTTTAACCGTCTTCGAAGACTGGGAAGAGGCAAACGCGCTAAAACAGCCACGGGCAAAGAACTCCCTCAATCACCAGGAATTATCGCAACGTTAAGAAATCTTGTGGTGCTTCTTTTGGTTTTGGTGAGCAGCATCCTGGTATTTTTTATAGGCTTTTTTGGAATTGCTTATGATCAACTCACGTACGAACAACCAATCGCCAAAATTACCATCTCCCCTGCGGATACCAGCCAGATGATGGTGTTGGAGCTGGAGCGAATGACCTCCGACTCTACCCCGGTCGTTTATCGGTATCTGTTGAAAGGGGATATGTGGATGCTGGAAGGGGATATCTTAAAATGGGATAACTGGCTTTCATTCCTGGGATTACATACCCGCTATCGCTTAACCCGTTTGCGAGGACGGTATGTTTCTACGGAAGAGGAGCGGGTGAAAGAAGCCACCATCTACTCACTGGTCAAAAAAGAAAATGATCCGGTATGGCGGTTCCTGTATCGATGGGGAACACAGATGCCGTTTGTCAGTACCGTATATGGGAATGCGGTTTATCAATTTTCAACCGAACCAAGCAGTTATTATATTTATGTGGGAACATCGGGATTTATTGTGAGGCCGATTGACAATGAATGATGATGAAAAAGATTTATAATGTTTTCTGTTACAATACCCGATATAACCCTTACGGATGAATTATTACAACCATAAATGTGGAATCAGGTAGTGACCATGCAAGTAATTGAAGCCATAAAAAAAACCAAGAGCTTTGTTCTTTCTTTAGAAATTACCCCCCCGGACAAGGGCACCAGCATAGATGAACTTTTCCAGACGTTAGATGGGCTGATGCAGTTTAATCCGCAATTTATCAACGTTACCTATCACCAACCACATGTGGTGTATGAGGAGAAAGATGGGGTTATTTATCGGATACCGAAACGGAAGAAACCGGGAACGGTGGGAATTTGTGCCGCCATAACCAACCGTTATCAGGTGGAGACCGTTCCCCATTTTATTTGTGGGGGATTTTCCAAATATGAAACAGAAGATGCCTTAATTGATCTTCATTATCTAGGCATCAAAAATATTCTGGCTCTTCGGGGAGATCCTGCAGTGGGGGAACGAACGTTTATCCCTCACAAAGATGGACATCGCTACGCCAGTGAATTAGTGCGACAAATTAGTAACATGAATAAAGGAATCTATCTGGAGGAACTGGAAAATGCCCAACCCACTAACTTTTGTATTGGGGTAGCCGGGTATCCCGAGAAGCACTTTGAAGCCCCTAATTTTGAAAGAGATTTACAAAATTTAAAGCATAAGGTAGATCAGGGTGCTCACTACATTATCACTCAGATGTTTTTTGATTTTCAGGTGTTTAAAAATTTTGTGGAAAGAGCCAGGGAGATTGGGATAACCGTCCCCATCATTCCCGGAATAAAACCGCTTACCACGGTACGTCAGCTATCCAGTATTCCTCGGAATTTTCATTGCACTATCCCCCACCATATTGTAGAAGACATGGAAAACGCCCGCACGAAAGAGGAGGCCCGGAAAATCGGGATTAAAAAAGTTGTGGAACTCTGTCAACAACTTCTGGATTACAAATGCCCCGGTTTGCATATTTACACCATGGGGAAAGGACAATCTACAGCGGATTTGCTGAAAGCCTTGTTCGGGTAAACCGATTTGAAGAGATTCTTCCTGAGGTGCAATGAAGCTGCAACTGGTTTGCTCTCTTCTTCTAGTTCTCCTTCCCATCCCGGCTGGCCGGGGTTGGAACGAGAAGATTTTAAGGGAAAAGGGAAAGTAATATTACTTTTCACGTTTTACGTTTCACGTTTCGTTTTCGCTGAGACAGGCTGGAAACCTATCCTACCCTGGTAGCCGCGCCGTCAGGCGTTCCTTTCGGAACATGCTTTAGCTTGCGGTTGGGTGCACGGGATCAAAACAAGTTTTGAATAGTGAAGGGTGAATTGTAGAGTGGTGAGTGGTGGAACACCGGGTAACCCGAAACTCTGTTTTGGAGAGATTTTGTGCACTGATGTCATGGCATTAGAAACAGAGTTTCTTTAACTATTGCATTCCAAAACGGGAGTTTTGGAACGAGAGGAAATGACAGGCTGGAAGCCAGTGCTACTTTGGTAGCTGCATGCTT
>RFIL01000241.1 GCA_003695285.1 Calditrichota bacterium | reverse complement strand
ATGGAAGCTGTCCTCAGATGGTTTAATGTCATCACCGGAATTGATGAACCGATAACATCTCATCAACCACAGACCTATCAATTAATGCAAAATTATCCCAATCCCTTTAATCCCGGAACTACCATCGCCTTCTATTTACCTGCTCCTTCGGAAGTAACATTAACTGTTTATGATATCACCGGACAAAAAGTTAGAACCCTTTTTCAGGGGCAGGCATCTCCCGGCGAACATCAGATTTACTGGGATGGAAAAAATGAAGCAGGGGAAACTGTCAGCAGTGGGGTGTATGTTTATCAACTGAATGCCAATCAAACCTTTCAGGCGGTGAGAAAGATGATTCTGATGAAATAGTTTGCCGAACATTCCAATTCCTGGTTCTGACATCAGTTATCCTGATCTGAGGAGAGGGGCATCATGAGAACCGACCGGTAGTTTATCGGTCGGTTTTTTTAATCCCGGTTTTGTGCAACCTCCATCGGCGTATCTCCGTAATCTGACCGTAATGTTTAGAAAAAAGGACCGGTTATGAGACGTCTGTTACTCTTATTCATCAACATTTTTGTGGCTTCTACTCTGGCGCAGCCAACACTTCCCTCAAAGAAGATTTATCATGCTACTCCCGTGAACCCCCATCCTCCCGTCATTGATGGGCGATTGAACGACCCGGTCTGGGAGAATATCCCATGGGTTGGAGATTTCATCCAGTTGGAGCCTCATGATGGAGCACCACCCACACAACCGACGCACTTTAAAATCACCTATGACAAAAAAAATCTCTACATCCTGATACGAGCAGTGGATCGGGAACCTGATAAAATTGTGAAACGTGTTGCTCGAAGAGATGAAGGTGATGATGCAGATATGGTCTCGGTGTTGATTGATAGCTATTTTGATCATCTGACGGCTTTTGAGTTTGCGGTCAATGCAGCAGGAGTGCGCATAGATGCCATCTGGAGTGACAATGGTGATAACCGCGACACCAACTGGGATCCCGTCTGGTATGTTCATACCACGGTGGATGATTCTGGCTGGACAGCAGAAATGCGAATTCCCTTCAGTCAATTGCGATTCGGAAAGAAGTCAGAACAGGTCTGGGGTTTACAGGTGGGGCGTTATTTGTATCGGAAACAGGAGTGGTCTCTCTGGCAACCCATTCCCAAGGAGGCTTCCGGTTTTATCAGTCGAATTGGGGAATTACATGGCATTCATCAGATTGATATCCCACGACGGATTGAATTATTACCTTATAGTGTCGGGAGCACCCGTTTTTTTGAATCCGAGGAAGGGAATCCTTTTGCAGATGGACGGGATAGCAAACTCACTGCCGGTCTGGATGGTAAAATCGGGATCACCAGTGATCTCACCCTGGATTTTACCATTAACCCCGACTTCGGACAGGTGGAAGCCGACCCTTCAGAGGTCAACCTGACGGCCTTTGAAACGTTTTTTGAGGAGAAACGCCCTTTTTTCATTGAAGGGCAAAATATCTTTAATTATCGCCTGGCATTTGGCGGAGGACCCTTCTCCCGTGAAACCCTTTTTTATTCCCGTCGTATTGGACGCTCCCCGCAGTATGAACCGGATTTAAATGATGATGAATACGCGGATATGCCGGAAAATACCTCCATTATCAGTGCCGCCAAACTGACGGGTAAGACGAGCGGGGGGCTATCCATCGGAATTCTGGAAGCCCTGACCGCCCGGGAGAGTGCTGAGATTGACTTCCGGGGGCAACGGCGAAAAGTAACCATCGAGCCCTTTACCAGTTATTTTGTCAGCCGATTTCAGAAGGATTTTCGTCAGGGAAACACCACCCTGGGGGGGATGATGACTGCCGTTAACCGTGATATCAACGAATCTCATCTCAACTTTCTTCCCCGGGATGTATACACCGGTGGGCTTGATTTCAGCCATCAATGGAAAAACCGTGAATATTTCCTCAGTGTGAAAACGGCTTTTAGCCATCTGAGAGGGGATAGGGAGGCAATTCTGGAAACGCAGACGGCTGCACAACGCTATTTTCAACGCCCGGATGTTACTCATGTTCGGGTTGATTCGAACCGCACCAGTCTGAGCGGTCATGGTGGCACCTTTAGCATTGGTAAGATTGGAGGTGGGCACTGGCGCTATGCTCTGGGAGGCATCTGGCGATCTCCGGGATTTGAAACGAATGACCTGGGATTCCTGCGTCGTGCTGATATCGGGATGAATTATCTATGGCTCTCCTATCAGGAATGGGAACCCAAACATTTTTACCGGGAATGGCGTGTAAATTTCAATCTCTGGACCGGCTGGGATTTTGGAGGTAATCGTCTTTTTCGGGGTGGAAATTTGAATGGGGGAGGGCAGTTTAAGAATTACTGGAGTTTGTGGTTGGGAGTCGAACGAGAGGGTGAAAGTCTGAGTGCCAATGAGTTAAGAGGCGGCCCCATGCTCAAACTACCCGGTAGCTGGAACTTCTGGGTAAATCTCAGCAGTGATGAACGTAAATCTTTAGAGCTGGGTATTGGGGCTTCCAATAACTGGAATGATGATGGGATTTCTCACAGGAATAATGTGTGGTTGGAATTCTCCTGGCGCCCAGATGATGCCCTCCAGCTGGCCATCAATCCCTTTTACTCATTTAATAAAGACAATCTGCAATATGTTACCACCGAGACGAATTCTTCCCAAAATACAGAGCGATATATTTTTGCCAGACTAAAACAACAAACGGTTGGGCTGGTCTTTCGTGCCAACTTCAGTTTAACCCCCAATCTTTCCATCCAGTATTATGGTCAACCCTTTATCTCAGCGGGAACCTATTCCCTGTTCAAACGAATTACCCATCCCAGAGCAACTCGTTATGAAGACCGATTCGCTACCTATCATGAGGATGAGCTTCAACTGGATTTGGAGGATGAAGTTTATCGGGTAGATGAAAACAGGGACGGGATCATTGATTATACCTTTGATTTACCGGATTTCAATTTCCAGGAATTCCGTTCCAACCTGGTGGTGCGCTGGGAATACCTTCCCGGTTCCACTCTGTTTCTGGTCTGGTCTCAAGACCGTAACGATTTCATCTCTAATGGTCGCTTCTCTGCCGGTGATGACCTCCGCAATCTCTTTGACACTCATCCCGACAACATCTTCCTGATTAAGTTGAATTACTGGTTTTCGATGTGATGATGGCGGTTGAAAAAACGTTTCTATGTATGAACCTTGAATTCGCTATATATCCTGAGAATCAATCACATCATTAAGCCATCAATCTTTCCAGAGTTTCTTTCCACCGTTCCCAATCCGGCATAAAGAGGGTTTCCCGATGGTTGTATTCCAGCTCTAGAAAAGAACTCCTTCGATTTAAAATGAATTTTTGTAACTTTTCACCACAGAGAACTCAGAGAAAAAGATTAGAGCAATTGTATCAGGCTCATATCGACATCCACAAAGTAAAATCTCAAATGCAATTCAACTCACGATATAATTTCGGGTGTTACTAGTATTTTTCGCCATTTTTTGCATCCTCTTTTATCTTGAGCTCTGAGGTCTCTGTGGTTTATGCTGAATAGTAAAGAACTTTTTCAGAATGGTTACCCTTCCTCTTTGGGTAGGTTCAGTTTTTCTCTCAGGAAAGAGCGAAGTTGTTTAAGCGCTTGAATAGCCTTTTTTGCTTGTTCTTTTGTGGCATTCTCCCCGGGATAGCGATACACGATCGCAAATTGCGATAAATACGCCAATAGATCCCTGTAAAATTCCAGTTCCGGTAAAACGTTGCTACATAAATGCTGCAAAGCCAACAAATCATGCGTTTTTTGAAAAGGGAGTTGATGCAGTTGTAAAAAAGCTTTGAGATATTTTTCAATACACTGCTGGGCATGAAAACCAGCCGCGTCAAAATTGGGAAATTTACGGGCGCGATACTCCCGCAATGCGCTATGGTAATCCCCTTCCGCTTTCTGTATCCATTCTCTAACAATTTCGTTCATACAAAACCAGACCGTTGTCTAAAATATTTCGATAGAAAAAGTCACCCATTTCCAAACGGCGGGATACTTCACCGGGAGTTTTCACGAGTATATCAATAGGAATGTTGTGATCCAGCATCATTGCTATTTCCACGCTGACTTCAAATGTGGGACGATTGGTCTCCAAGATGACCAGTAAATCGATATCACTATGAGCATTTGCATCACCGGAAGCCTGTGAGCCAAACAGAATAATTTTCTGCGGGTGATACCGGGCGGCAATTGCGGCTGCTTTTTTCTGAATTTCTTGCATTTGCCCTGTTAGTAAGGAATTGTCGGTGATATTCGCCTTCATAGCATTAATTTCCTTGACTCGTTCACTTAAATATAAGCAT
>RFIL01000240.1 GCA_003695285.1 Calditrichota bacterium | reverse complement strand
GCGACTGTGGCTATTCAGGGATTTGGAAATGCAGGATCCCATGCGGCCAAATTGCTGGCACAGGATGGAGCTAAAATTGTTGCTATCAGCGATATTTCAGGTGCATATTACAATCCAAATGGTCTTGACATTGATAAAGCCTGGGAAGTTTGCTCAAAAAATAAACGCTGGATTTTAACCGGCTTTGAAAATGTAGATGGCGTGGAAAAATTGGATGATCCGATGAAATTGCTCGAACTGGATGTGGACATCCTTATTCCTGCTGCCCTGGAAAATCAGATTACCGAAGACAATGCAGAAAATGTTAAAGCAAAAATCATTGCTGAATGTGCCAACGGCCCTGTTACTCCTGAAGCCGATGATATTCTGGACAAAAAAGGTGTTTTCATTATTCCTGACATTTTATGTAATGCCGGTGGCGTAACAGTGTCTTATCTGGAATGGGTCCAGAACAGAATGGGCTATTACTGGCCGAAAGAAAAAGTGCTGGAAGATCTGGAACGGATTATGGTTAATGCATTCAATGATGTGCTCAATGCCTCCAAAGAATACAATGCTCCTATGAGAATCGCAGCCTTCATCGTTGGAATTAACCGGGTCGCCAAAGCTGCTGAATTGAGAGGTTTGTACGCTTAATCATTTAGTATTTGTTCATTATAAAAAGGGGCTTTCAAAAGCCCCTTTTTTATTTAACCATTAACGCGTAACACTTAACCTTTTGTGTCACCCCATAGGGAGAGCGCCTATCGGGGTTAATTAATAACAAAACGGGATACATCCAAAATCTACAATATTGTCATTGCCCGAAGGGGTTTTATTGGACAGGACGAATGATGATTTGTCCCTACAATTTAATTCATACATTATATTTAAATTGGCCTTTGGATTTTGGCATTTGGAATTTGATTTTGTTGTTCGGTGTCTTCGGTGGCATAAAGAGGGCACGGCATGCCGTGCCCCTACATTTAATATTTAACCTATTTTCTAATTTGTTCTTCGCGTTCTTTGCGCATTTTTGTGGCCTTGGTGGTTCAATATCTTTTTTCTAAAATTTTTTGTATTTTGTGTTTTTTATTTTGCATTCCCTCCGGGCGCCTCTGCGTGCACACTGTGCTCCACTGTGATCCTTACTCAACCCCCAGCAACCAGTGAACCAGTAAACCAACAACCAGCAACCAGTCAACCAATCATCCAATGAACCACCCCCGGCAACCAGTGAACCAGTCAACCGATGTACTGGATTATTTATTTTGAATCCTTTTCATGTTGATAAAGCCTTCCGGCATGTTCTGTCAATTCTTTGCGGGACCATTTCAAATGGTTTTTGATATTCCGGGGAAAAGGGAAATATGCCACAGGCCTGAACAACCCGGGAAGGAATTTTTCGGCATGGGATTTCAATTTATGAATGAGGTTCTGATCCCATTGGGCGGTGGTGCTGATGAATGCCACCGGCCGGTGACCGTATTCCGTATCTTCCACTGGCACCACAATGGCTTCGGAGATTTCGGGTAATTGCATCAATACTTTTTCGATAATTTCCGGCTGGATATTTTCTCCCCCGGAGATGAACATATTATCGATCCTGCCTGAAATAATCCAGCGTCCCTTTTCATCCGGTTTGCCTGAATCCCCGGTATGAAACCAGCCTTTCTCATCAACCGCAGCAACAACTTTATCATGTTCCAGGTAGCCGGCAAAGAGGGTCTTCCCGCGGACCAAAATTTCTCCGTGGTCATCGGTGCAAATTTCTCTATATGGTAACACTTTGCCTGCCGTTTGCAGGTTGTCGGCAGAAGAGGAATCCGTGCAGCAGATGGTGGAAGCCATTTCCGTGGATCCGTAGCTGGTGTAGACGGGCAAATTCAGATGGATGCATTCCTGCAAAAGGGAATCCGGAACGCGACTACCTCCCAGCAGAATGGCTTTGCTCTGCCTTAATTTTTCTACATAATCCGGCTGTTGAATCAATCGCCATAATTGAGTCGGGACAAACGAATAGACGGTATGATCAAATGGCCCTGAGCTGGATAACCATTGCTCGATGCTCTCCGGTACGATCATGGTCATCCCAAAAAAAGCGCAGCGAAAAAAAATGGCCAGTCCGCCAGTATGAAAGATCGGCAGGGAAGCCACCCAGGAGTGCTCCCGTGTCAGATTAAAATGCTGAACAATGCCCTCTGCACTGAAATAATGCTGTGCCCACTGATGAACCACCGCTTTGGGGACACCGGTTGATCCCGAGGTGAACAGAATGGTGGCCGGATCGATCAGATTGATCTGAGGTCTGAAATCCGGTAATTGCTTGCTGCTTATGTGTCTCAAATTTTCATCATTAAGTTGAAAATGCGGGAAAGAGATGTTTTCCTCAAACGGATTTAGATGCAGAAACAATTTGGGATTGAAGCGGGAAAGAACATCGGCTATGTGATGGGGTTTCCAATGGGGATTGATGAGCATGGGAATGGCACCGATGTTCCAGGCCATCATGAGAGCCGCAAAAATCTGCGGAAGCCGCTCCCCTGAAACCGCCACCAGGTCCCCTTTTCGGATTTTATG
>RFIL01000239.1 GCA_003695285.1 Calditrichota bacterium | reverse complement strand
CCTATCCCTGGGTTATCAACGGGAGGAGTTATTAGAACTGACCGTTCAGGATATCAGCACCAATTGTTCAGAGGAAAGTTGGCGAGGTTTAATGACAAAATTGAAAAAAGTAAAAAAACTGACCTACGAGGGTACTCAACTCCGGAAAGACGGCACCAGCTTTCCGGTGGAAATTCGCATGGGATTGGTTGAATTAGAAAATAATGATATTGCTATCTCTCTGGTTCGGGATATTACTCAGCGCAAGAAGGCGGAGGAAGCACTGCAGAAATCCGAAGAAAAATATCGCAGCTTATTCGAGGAGTCGCTGGATGCCATCTTCATCAGTACCCCGGAAGGAAAACTGCTGGATATTAATCCAGCCGGAGTGAAGTTATTCGGTTATTCTTCCCGTGAGGAAATGCTTGAAATTGATATTTTCCAGGACCTCTACCAGAATCCGGAGGATCGACGTCAGTTGATCGAACGACTCCGGAAGGAAAAATGTATTTCCAATGTCGAGTTGGAATTAAAGCGTAAGGATGGTGAAAAAATCTATGTGCTTAACAGTCTGGTAATGAAGGAGGAGCCCGGTGGTCAAAAGGTGTTGAGAGGGATACTACGGGACATTACCCAACGGAAACAACTGGAGCAACAACTGTTACAGAACCAGAAGATGGAAGCAATAGGAACCCTTGCCGGAGGAATTGCCCACGATTTTAACAATATTCTGGGTGCTTTGATGGGCTATGCTGAAATCGCAATCCAGGAGATTGAGCAACATCATCCTGCTAATTTTCATGTTCGTCAGATCCTGAAAGCCGGAGAACGAGCCCGTGACCTGGTCGAACAAATATTGATGTTCAGCCGGGAAAAAAATCTGCGTAAGAAACACATTTCACTGCGAGCAATAGTTGAAGAAGCGGTAAAATTTCTGCTCACTTCCATTCCTCCCAGCATCAAAGTACGATTACAACTCCAGATTCCCCCTGAGGGTAGTGTGTATGCCAATCCTGTTCAAATTTACCAGATCATTATGAATCTGGGCATTAATGCCTATCAGGCAATGCAACAAACGGGGGGAGAATTATTCATCCGATTGACCCCTCATAAAGTATCCGAGACATCGATGACCGGGAACTTACCTCCCGGGAGCTATTTTCTCCTGGAAGTTGAGGATTGTGGGGAAGGCATTCCTGAAAAGCATCTTTCCCGCATCTTTGATCCCTTCTTTACCACCAAACCGGTGGGACAGGGAACCGGGATGGGGTTGTCAGTGGTCCATGGAATCGTAAAAGATTTAAAGGGACATATTGAAGTGGAAAGCAAAGTAGGCAAAGGAACAATATTTAGAATTTTTATACCTGATACCAGCAACTCTTGGGTTGAGTAAACGAGAGGAGGAATCGCAGAAAAACAAAATTTGAGGCGACTTTCCCTGTGCAAATGCTTGTTGAAATGACAACGGATTAAACGGTTTGATAATTTATTGAGGCGACTCGTTACGACCAGAGCCACTTCCTGATACTACCACGAAATGAGTTTTTTCTGCGATTCCCTACCCTCTCAAAAAGGAGTTACCATGAAACGTATTTTAATCATTGAGGATGATTCTCTGTTTCGCTCCATGATAACCGTCCTGTTAAAGCGGCAGGGGTATCATGTGATAGATAAAGAAGATGCCAATCGTGTGGTGGAACTAATCAGAGAGATGGAAATTGATGTGTTGATCACCGATATTTTAATGCCTGACAAAGATGGGCTGGAACTGATAAAAGAGGTGAAAAAAACACATCCTGGAGTTGGCATCATTGCTATATCCGGCGGCAATCGGTACTTCATGCCGGATTTAACATTGAACATGGCTAAAAAGTTCGGGGCGGACTACGTTTTTCCGAAACCATTGCCTACCCAGGAATTTCTCAATGCCATAGCTACCTTAACCGGTCAGGAAAAAGAAACTTATTCAGACTCCTGAACAGAAAGGTTTTCCCATTTTAGTTCCGCCTGACAGAGAATCTGATGATCCTCCAGTCTGAACACCTGTGTTCGGTGCTTCCGTTCTTCTCCCATTAAAAGCCTTATCCCTACCCTTTCTCCCAGGAGAGATTCGCTTCTAAAATTGAGACATAACTCTTTAAGAAGATGGGTCTTGAGAAAAGCTCCATCAAAACTGTTGATGATCCAATCCACATATCTCACATTATTGGTATGTTGATTGGCATCCAGATCATTCCATCCCACCCGGGTGGTAAAAACCGGATCGGAGAGAATCTCACCGGGGAGTTTGGGTGGTCGTCGGGAGAACACGGATTCCTGAGTATTGGGAATCTCAGTGGGATAATAAAGTTGTGTGGGTTGGGGGCGTCTGCTCTTTACATCCACCGCAAACCAGGTAGAAGCAGCTTCCCCTTTTACCTGACCCTGTTCATCAAGAATTAAAAAATCCCGATAACAGTATAGCCGATCTCGCCCTGAGGGCCAGGTGCGTACAATCACCTTCTCTCCCCAGGTGGGATAGGCATACATTTTCAGTTGCAGGCGGGAAAGCACCCAGATAAGCCCTTTGGTGATAAAGGCTTGAAATCCTACCCCCAGATGTTCTGCATGATGCCAGGCGGATTCCTGAAACATGTTGAGTAAAGCACTCACCTTCACCCGATGATGGGGGTCGCTCCAGAAAGAATGGATCGGATATAGATCCTCCCAAAATGGCTGCAAATCTTTAGACATATCTCATATCCCGTTTGTTAAAAATGAACCCCCTGCCGAAGACAGAGGGTTCATTTTAACACATTTGCTGCTCATTCTCTATTTCAAAGTAAAAAATTATTTGAAGAAATACCGCAGACCTATCTGGGCTCTCCAGCGAGAAAATTCATTGGGGCTGTCGATAAAGGTTTGATCCGGTCCTGTAAAATTGAACACCGGCGCACCATCCGCGTCAAAGCGGATTAACTGGAGCGGAGAGGTGGCAGCGGCATTGGCAACCTTGCGAACCCCCCAATTAGTAATGAAACCCTGCTCCTTCCCCTGAGCGGCTGTTAGTGCACATCAAAAGGTAAAAGATATGGATGACCTCCTGAATCGCCTAAAACTTACTCATTATTTTCTGAAAAACGAAATATTTTGATGGTGTTATTGAAAAAAATTACCGTTTACTTCCAGGTTATTTACGGTTCCCGTATCAAATGAAAATTATTTCAGCATATAAAAAGTAATTCAGCTTACATATTTGTAATAGTGGAGTTGCGTGTGGTCAAATAATAATGCCAGAGGAGGCGGGTAGCTACCGAACGCCACGGTTTCCAGGGTTCGGAGAGAAGGTAAATTTCTTTGGCTGAGGGCAATCGAGGGAGTGACTTTATTTCCATGATGGCTGTTGCCAGAGCCATATCTCCAGCCGGGATGACATCCGGCAATGCTAACGCCAGTAACATATAAGTTTCAGCAGTCCATGGCCCGATCCCCTTAATGGCGGTTAACGAATGAAAAATATCCTCCGGGTCCATCTCCCGTAACCGTTCAATGGGTAAATCACCCTGGACAATTGCCCGGGAGACATTACGACAATAAGCCAGCTTTTGCCGACTGAAGCCAACCCCCTTCAACTGATGATCATCAAAGGACAAAAAGCGCTCCGGAGTTAATGGGTTGACGCGTTCCTGTAATCGTTTAAATACAGCTTTACCGGATGCCAGGGAAACCTGTTGTTCCAGGATAATCTGTATCAGGGTTGCAAAACCCGGTTCCCGAACCGAGAAGGGCGGTTCGCCCGCTGCAATTACAATTCCTTCCAGGTCCGGGTCCCGTTGAATTAAACCCGTTAAAGCCTGTTGAAAAGTATCCGCTGTCAGAGGTTGTTCAGTCAAGGGTTACCCATTCCTTTTACATTTAATACCGGGGTTTTTCTAATAACATAAAGAGCAAGTTATCCGTAAAAGCCGGGTCCCGGGTTAGCTCCAGATGTTCGGTAAACAGGAAGAACACATGATCCCATCGAATGGGGGAGACCAGAGTGGGTTCCCAGTTTCCTGAGAGTCGTTCATCCATCAGGGCGCTGCTGCGGAGCACCGTTCCATCTCCGGGGGCTTGCTGCAGAATGGTCAGTTCCCCGGTGTTCCAATCCACGGCAGCGACCGCATCGGTGGGAACGGCATCTCCCGCCATCAAGGAGATGCTCAGGGAGTCCGGATGTCTGGCAGGCAAATCCAGCGCCTTCATAAACTGACGGGCGCGCCGCAGACATTTCCGTTGATGATCCAGGGCAATCTGCCGACGCTCCTCTGCCGAGGTAACCCCCGGTAATAACCATTGCAACATCTTATCCTGAGTGGGATCGGCCAAGCCCCATCCCAGTTGGGTCCATAAATCCGGGTCCAACAAATCCGGAACAAAGCGATCCGGATGAGCCGCATCCACCAGTACCCGATGTCTTCCCCGGGGTAATAGCTGATAAATGGAAGGCAGGGTGCCCAGCAAAGACGATTCATAAAAGGGCAACAACGGGGCAATCTTGCGCCCTTTCACTAAATTCTCCAATGCATCCAACGAACCGGCATTGGGGGTGCCCACCAGAATCACCTTATCCACGTATCTTGTTCCGGCCCAGGTGAGGGGAGGAAGGGAATCATTATCCGGTAAATCAGCATCCCCATACCGTAAATAATACCGGGCAATTAACCCGCCCATGGAGTGGGCAACAATGTCAAACTTCACATTGTAATTCGAAACACCATACCGCTTTTGATATTCTTTTTGAACATATTCCCGCTTCTCCAGAATAAACTGATGCAATCGGCGGGCATTTACCACATTATCCAGCCGCCAGTCGTAATCGAATTGAAAGCAGGTGAAATGTTCCGACCCATAATGAAAGGTTTTATTCCCACTGCTCTCATCTACATAACCGCCGATTCCCAGGGCATCCAGTATTTTATAATAAGCCCCCACCTGCAGCGGCAGTCCTAATATTTTGACCTTTACTCTGTCCAGGGTACCGCTGGCATACACACTATCTCGCAATTGTTGAAGTGGTACCCCGGAAGCCATGGGTAAGGCGATTAACTGAGCCCCATCGGGAGAATTGGGGTTGGCGTAGTTGCCCTTAAATTCACCCCATACAACTCTTCCCGACCGTTTATCGATTAATTTGCTTCCCAAAATACCCGGAATTAGAATTACCGGGTTTCGCCTTTGATCGTGGAAGCTGGCTGAACGATTATAGAGGTCCCCCAGATTAGGCGGATGCACCTGCCGGGTACAGCTACCGGTTGCTACCAACAACATTATCAGCCAGAAAATCCCTCTGGCCCGTCTTTTCTGAGAAGAAAACAAATCTCCCAATAAGCTGAATGGTCGCATCTTGTCGGTACTTTCCAGTAGAATGTGTTACTTTGATTGAGGGGGATATTTTTCGAACATTTTCTGAATGGCGGTTTCAATTTTTTCCGGCACCTCTGAGGGATGGTTGAGGATGCTTTCCGCCACTCCCCTCCAGACCAGTTGGCGGGTCTTCACATCGATCAGATCCACCACCAGTGTCCCCTTTTTATAGCGATGCACTTCCACCACCCTGCCCCGGGGACCATGCCGCCAGTAACGGTAGCCGTAGCGGGTTACATCAATTTTATCCTTCATTCGGGTGTGGTAGGTCACCCAGAGATCTGGCTCTCCTCTGGTCAGTTTTTCCAATCCCCGGGATGCCAGTGCCTTTTCTATATCAGCCATAATTTGTTGATCCAGTGGGGTTAATTTACGCATCCGATGAGCCGGTCCCATGGTTTTTTCCGGCAACCATTTGTAGGTTCGGTATTGGGAAAAATCCGCTGCCGGGTCAAAACGGGTATGCACCTTTATCGAGGAGCAGCCCATCCAGAGCAAACCGGTTAATATTAGATTGAAGGTGAGTAGCAGAGGTTGACGTTTCACACTTTTCTCCCTTGTGACTATAATCGATTCAACTGAAATTTCTCTTCAAATATATCATTTTCCCTCTAAAGGCACAAATTTTTCCGGATAAATATTTTGGAGGAAGAATGATAGAGGTGAGGAATTAGAGGGATGTTACCCCTCAAAAAAACCATGGAAAAAATACGAAAGGCAATTTCTGCTCTTGTTTCTGGAGCCGATTTTCAGTAATTTATTTAGTGACATCATGAAAAATCGCCCCGATCCCAACGAGGAGACCGGGGCTCAAATTATCTGCCTGTCGTCGGGAGAATCCTTGTGGTGGCCAGCCCAATTGATTTCCTGAAAAACGACAGGCAGTTTATTTTATCAGCATCATCTTCTTCATAAGTCGTTTCTCCCCGCTTTTCAGTTGATAGAGATAGATTCCCGAACCCACCGGCT
>RFIL01000238.1 GCA_003695285.1 Calditrichota bacterium | reverse complement strand
CTTCTGAATAATATTTCAGGGAGATTGAGAAAAGAAAGGAGGTTTTATGGTCAGAGCTGTTTTGATGATTTTTATGTTGATGCTGGCAGGCTGTGGAAATCAACCGGCACCTGAAAGCGGAGACCAGGAGTCATCTGCACAATATGATGCAGCCTTAGCCACCCGTCTGGGTGCTGATGATTACGGAATGCATCGTTATGTGATGGCATTGCTCAAAGCGGGGCCTAACCGGGATCAGGATTCCACAGAAGCCGCAAAATTACAGCGAGCCCATCTGGATAACATTCAGCGTTTGGCGGATGAGGGGAAACTGGTATTAGCCGGGCCCTTTCTGGATGATGGGGAGTTACGTGGTATTTATGTTTTTGATGTTCCCACCGTGGAAGAAGCCCGCAAGTTAACCGAAAGCGACCCGGCCATTCAGGCGGGGCGATTGGTAATGGAGCTCCATCCCTGGTACAGTTCCGCTGCAATTATGCAAATCCCGGAAGTACATAAAAAAATCTCCCGGAAACATCCCTGATACTTTTCCGTTTAGTTGTTTTCGGGAATCTTTCATGTTCATGAAATGACTTTTTTTACACGCTGATTTTTTAATAGATACTATTCAGCGAGAACCACAGAGAGCGCAGAGGTAAGAAAAGAGACGGAAGATATTTATTGTTCATGATATTTATTTGGGGGTGTAGCGGTGGCTACATGAACCTGATAGAAAAGGTCTCATCCTTACCTCTGTACTCGGTGGTGATCCGATGCGATTTTTTTGATTCGTCATAAGCGTCTTTTTAAGGCCATGACGAATAATATGATTGGCCGGATGAGAGAAGTTGCCATCTTGCTCTTCCTGGAAATCCGGTCAATAAAAGTCCTGGAAGGTTACTTTTAATCCAAAATAACAAGGAGAATACAATGGGAAGACCCGTTGTCCACTGGGAATTCTGGACCAGAGATCCGGAAAAAATTTCCAAATTTTACTCGGAAGTATTTGACTGGGAAATTCAGTTCATCCCCGAACTTAATTATCGGATGGTAGAAACCGGTTCGGAAGCGGGGATTAAAGGGGGAATTATGGAACCCCAGGAGGGTCCTTTACCCGCCAAGCTGGCTTTCTATATTGATGTGGATGATCTGGAGAAATATTGCGAAAAAATCAAACAGGCCGGTGGGAAAATTCTGATGGAACGGATGGAGATCCCCGGAGTCGGAGCACTGGCATTATTTGAAGACCCTGATGGCCGGGTATTGGGGATGTGGCTACAAAACCGTGAAAGTTAAGGGAGTAGTCCGAGAAATTTTTTAAGAGGCATTCTCCCCGGTTTTCGCCGGGGAAGATGTCTTATTCGTTCTCTTCATACCTTTTCTTAAACAATTTGTGCTTCACTCTGAGGGGTGTTCTTCGCAAAGTTGTTTCAGAATTTGGAGCGCTTTTGGCCAAACCTCTTTCATATATTCTTCGAAGTCCGGAGTTACATCCTGATCAATCGTTAGCAAAGTTCCCTCTGGCTGTTCTTGAAAAGTGTAGTTCTCATAAGCTGGCGCCCAGGAGCGAACAGAATCACTTTCCGTATCTTCCACCCCATCTACAATAAATCCGATATGCCGAATGGAAATGAATTCATGGGGTCGGTTTTCGGCTATTTCTGCAATCATCCCATCGCCGGAAGGGGATAAGAATTTTATTTTACTTCCCTCATCCCACTCTCCCTCAAAATAGGAACCTTCCGTAAAAGGTGCTGTCCAGCGGGTGTAAGTTTCAGCACCCAGCATTTTATCCCAGACAACTTTTACAGGAGCATGAATGAGAATGGAAAATTGCAGCTGTTTTAGCGTCGACATGAAAATCCTTTCATATATTGATGAATACGACAGTTGTTATTCTCCAGGTTTTTCACCGGTTTAAGGAAAATATTACTGCGCTCAATTTTTTAAAAACAATTATTGGTACAACACCAGAGAAACATCCTCTGGAGCAAGGAAGATAAGTTTGGATTTCCTCACCACTTGTGATGGTAGTTTTACCCTTAACCACTGGGTAAAATACGCTTCACAGGATTGATCCGGGGTGAGTTTGGTAAACCATACCGTCGCTTCCCCATCGGTAGTATAATAATGAAATTCAAATTGATGGGGAGAAGAGCAACCCGAATAGGCCACCTGAACCAGCAACGAGTCATTTTTTAACATCACATTTGAATTAATCGGCGGCCGGATGGAATATCGGTACCCAAAGTCTACCTCAGTGTTAACCGGAGAAAAACTTCTCTGGCAGGATAGCAGAAAGAGCATCAATAAAAAAAGAAAGAGTATAAATAAATTGAGATGCTTTTTCATACTAAACCTCATGATGGTTGATGAACTATATTTATCGTTACATGTTATTATCACGATACGATTATGGCGAAGTTCCCAGCATCTTTAATAAAGGTGCTTCCTCTCCGGTCATCTGAAAACGAACCAGAGACACCGGGATAATACCGATCTGATGAAGGTCATCCATAAAGTTTTTAATTTTGAAGGTTTCTCCCTGCTGTTCTTTCTGTCGAGCATAAGCGGCCATAGCTTCTTCCAGCAAATATTTACCCACAATATAGCTGGTACCGTATCCGGGCTGTCGCAGGTAGAGATGTTGTTCAAAAAGAAGTAATTTCCGTTCGGTTTTCATCCACCCACGTGGGGTCCATTCACTGTGGATGTTTCCGGCTTCTTCCATGGTCATTTCATT
>RFIL01000237.1 GCA_003695285.1 Calditrichota bacterium | reverse complement strand
TTCTTTACTGATATATGCCAGACCGATGTTCTGTTCAAGAATAGGAGAAAAAGCCCCACTGGTCACCTGGCCTATCGTTTGACCATCTTTAGTGACACCATACCCGTGTCGAGGGATTAACCGACCCTCTACAACAAATCCCATCAGTTTTCGTGAGATTCCCTCTTCCTTAATTTTTAACAGAGATTCCCTCCCGATAAAATCGCCCTTATCCAGCTTGGTAATCCAGCCTAAACCGGCTTCGAAGGGATTGGTTGTCTCATCAATATCATTACCATATAAGCAATATTTCTTTTCCAACCTTAAGGAATCGCGAGCACCCAGTCCAATAGGAGCAATATCAAATGCTTTACCTGCTTCAAAGACGGCATCCCACACCTGAGTGGAATATTTTCGGTCAAAATAAAGCTCGAAGCCCGGTTCGCCGGTATAGCCGGTTCGAGAGATAATCATGGGCACACCTGCCAGTTCCCCCTCCCTGAACCAATAAAATTTAATTTCCGATAAATTTACTTTCGTCAGTTGCTGGAGGGTATCCTCCGCCTTCTTGCCCTGAACAGCTAATTGAGTGATGGTATCGCTGATATTCTCCACTTCTACCCCATCAAATTGATGCTCTTTTATCCACTGATAATCCTTTTCAGTATTAGCTGCATTAACAACCAGAAGAAAATGATCCGGAAATCGATAGACAATCAAATCATCAACAATGCCCCCATTATCATAACACATGGCGGTATACTGGGCTTGATTTACCTGAATTTTGCTCACATCATTGATGGTGATATAATTGACAAACTCCTCTGCCCGATCTCCCCGGATGACAATTTCCCCCATATGGGAAACATCAAAGACCCCTACAGTGGTTCTCACTCTTCGATGTTCTTCCAATATACTGCTGTATTGGATGGGCATTAAAAAACCAGCAAACTCAACCATTTTTGCGCCCAATTTTACATGGATATCATAGAGGGCGGTTTTTTTAGGTTCCATATTCTCCTCCTGGGAAAAATTTTGTATAACACTCCTGAATAACTGTTCTTTTTGTTCTGCAAGAATTCACAACCATTAAAAAACAACGCTCTTAAGGTTTTCTAACTGACATATTCAGTGAATTCGTAATGTATAAATTCAAAAAATAATAGTGAATGGCAACAGTAAAATGCAATAGAAAAAGAATTAATTAAGGGAAATTCTTAATTTTTGTCTGCATGAAAGAGATCTACTGGATAAAAACAGCAAAAAAAATGGTCCTTTGAGCTCACCGCCGGCTCAAAGGACCATAGTCATTGGAGGAGGCCTATGTGGGAGGAAGCTAATGTTCTTATCCCACGATAGATTATCGGTTTTGAAGATGATGACTTTATAAAAAAATTAAAATTTTTAAAATTTTTTTGGTTCTTTTTTTCAATTTTCATTTTATCAATGATGTTCTCGTTTGACCACTTCCTACTTTGATAGCAAAATTCAATTATTGTAGAATTGAGAGAATTTGTCTTATCTCAGTGTTACCTAAACATTTCTTACCCGTTCACGATAATGAAAACAAAAAAACAACTTATTTGTTGAGGAGGTTAGATGTCAGAGTTTGATAGCAAGGATGCCCAACTGCAGCTCGTTACTTTTCTATTGGATAATGAGGAATATGCCATTCACATACGCTTTGTTATAGAAATTTTAAAAACATCTCAGATTTGTAAGGTTCCCAATACCCCACATTATGTACCGGGCGTCATCAATTTACGAGGAAAGATTATCCCGGTTGTTGATCTCAGAAAATGCTTCAATTTAAGTGAAAAAGAAATCGACAAGCTAAGTCGTATCGTCGTCGTAGAGTTAAATGGTAACGAAATAGGGCTATTAGTAGATCAGGTTAAAGAGGTATTATATATAGATAAAACCACTATTGAAACACTTCCAGAAATCACCACACATCCTCAGGCTCGATATATTAGCGGTATCACCCAATATGAAGACCGACTCCTGTTACTCTTAGATATTCAGCATCTCTTACAAACAAAAGAAATAGAGGAAGTTCAATCTCTTCAACACGCCTGAGACGATTGAATGCCCACTCCAGATATCTTGCTATCACACAGTTTGAGCGTGTTGTTTTTGCATTTTTAATAATTTGTTGTACACAGCCCTTGCACGTGCTTCTAACTGTTCCAGTGTACCATTGTTATGAATAACAATATCCGCCCATTTGATCTTATCCTGGATGGGCAACTGTCGGGCAATACGATTTCTTATTTCTTTTTCCGGCAAACCATCTCGCTCTTTAATTCGTTCAATCCGATGTTTCATCTGAGAAGCCACTACTACAATAACATCAAACATATGTTCAAGATTCACTTCGTAAATGAGAGCAGCGTCCACGACGATAATCGAATACTTCCCTGAATCACGGGCAGACTCAATTTCTTCGATGACCCGTTCAACCATCCGGGGGTGTACAATACGGTTCAGACGTTGTAATTTCGCTTCATCTTCAAAGACCAGGTGAGCCAGATATTTACGTTTTAATTTTCCATTTCGGTAAAAAATACCCTTACCGAATGCTTTTTGTAACTCTTTTCGTACTTCCTCGTTCTTATTGACCACTTCACGAGCCAGTAAATCGGCATTGATCACCCGCGCTCCAAACTTCTCAAAAAATTTTCCAACTGTGGTTTGACCACATCCCATCCCACCGGTTAAACCTACTAACAATGCTCCATCGCCATTTTTCAGGTGAAATTGCTCTTTGTTTGACTTTGAGTTTCTCTTTTTCATAAGCACTTTCGAGTTAGTTTACAATTAATATTTTACCTTTTTTCTCCACTCCGTTATGACGCACTATATACACATACACACCACTCCCAACCTCTTCTCCTTGCTCATTCCGCAGATCCCATCTTAAGCCTCCGGAGATGACAGAGCCATCTAATTTTCGCAGGAATTCCCCGGAGCTTGAGAATATAAAGACTTCACTGCCTTGAGGCAAATGCGCAAAAATCAAAGGTTGATTCACTCGGGTGCGATCATAAGGATTGGGATATACCAATACATCCTTCAGGGTTGATACATCCTGTTTGATCAGAAATGTTTGGGGCCTGTCAGATGCTAACGGTACTTGCATCCAACTTTTCACATTCTGCACTGTAAGATAATAGGGCACCCCCAGATTTCCCATTCGATTTTCTCCGGTAAGGGTCAACCATACCCGTTTTGGAGAACTTGGATCTATTTCCACCTCAATCACCCTGTCATCAGGGGATAATTGGTAATTCATTGGATTCAGCGCCGAAGAAGTATCCACTTTTTGACTAAACTCCAACAGAAGACGATTTTTGGAAATTAACTGGACATAGTTAGCATAGAAACTTTCTTCCTCTTCTGTGACCTGGAAGGGTATGTAAAGAGTATCCTGAGTTAGAGGGGTTCGTTGTAAATCCGATACCCCGAAAATTTTTAGCACATGTTCTCCGAAATCAAGGGGTTGCACAAAAGACAACAATACCTCCTGACGATTGCTGCCTCTGATAGCGCTTCCCGGATGCATTCCATTGGTTAATTCATAATGTTGAACATCAAAGGCATTTTCTTCCATGGGTTCGGAATATTGCAGAATCAATTGACGGCTGGTCACCCCGGAAATCCTTTCCACCTGGGGAGGGTCATTCGGTATTGCTTCCACGACCGGAGAATATCGACTTTCCGGATTTTGAAAACCGGAATCAATCTGGGTGACAACATATCGATATCGTACGCCCTCTTCAACATTCACATCACGATAGAAGGCAACTCTGGTAGAATCGTACCAGTTTAAAGGAGCATTTTCCACTGCTCGATAGATGTTGAAAAATTCCACCGAACCATTAGGTACCCACTCGAGCTGTATTTCCTGAGTATTCATCGGGATAGCAGAGAGACCGACCGGTGGAGCGGGTCGATTTTCGTTTAAAGAGGATTCAAATCTCTGTATACCGGTGTTAGAATTTACCAGAACATCCATTAAACCATTCCCATCGAGATCATACACTAAAGGAGAATTACTATTAAATCCTTCTGCAAACCATAACAGTTCCAGTTGAGACTGAGAGACCCCAAAAACATATAAATTGGGGAAAAGGCTCAGGATGATTTCATCTTTACCGTCATTATTCAAATCCCCGATAGAGAGACCATTTTGAACCCCTGGTTCGATGGTCACAGAGTGGATATTATCTCTGAGGAAGATATTCATACTATTTTCGGCTTCTGGTTCCCAGATGGTTATCGTCCAGTATCGGGCAATGGCATTGGATTCTGTGATTGTTTCCGGAACATTTGCTCCCACGGTAATTAACTCCTGCAGTGAATCCCCGGTTACATCACCAACTTTAAATAATGCCATACCGCCACGCCCCTTCATTGAACCTGACCATATTTTTTGAAAGGTACCATCAGGAGTTTGCTCGAACCGATAAATGTTTCCCTCGAAGACATCAAAGAAAATATCAGTGTCTCCATCCCGATCTACATCAGCAACCTCAGCCCAGGGAACCCCATAAATTGAATTCTGTAAACTGCTGTCCTGTAGAGTTTGCAATTCAATCAGATCATAGCTGCTATTAAACTCAAATATCTTCCATATCCCTCCCTTGAGCCCCAGTAATTCTTTTGAAGAATCATTGTCAATATTTACGAGTCGGCTTCCCCAGAGATCGGTTGTATCACTCCATGTCACCTTATTAGGGAAGGAATGAGAAGTGTTGCCACCCAATAGTAAAGAGAGATTCCCAAATCCGGCCAGGATCTCTTCCCCCCCATCCGGCTGAACAACTCCCACATCTCTGGGAATGGCTGGAAATTCTGTCTCCAATCTCAATGACCAGTCACCATTCAGAAATTCTAACACAGCCAGGGGACCAAAATTATCTTCTTCAACAAACCTGGAGATAATTAATTCGGGTTGTTGATTGTGATTGATATCCACGATTTGAGGTGAAAAATATCCACGGAAAGGAGATGTTTCGCGCTGGCTAATGATTCTCTGATCCGGGTATTCCCTATTGAGAAAGAGCGGATAATATTGACCGTTATTATCATCTATGGTTTCTAATCCTGCAGCATTCTCAAGGGTTATGAAAAATTCCAGTTCACCAGAAAGGTCTTCCTGGCTTAACAGGAAAAAATGTTCCCTTCTAAAATATGGTGATTGTTTCTCCAGGATAAACTGAGTATCACCTTTTCTGCGGAAGGATATGTTCACCTGCGCCGGTTCATCGGTAGAAATCCGAATCATTTTACCGCGTTTTGCTCCCAGATATAAAGAGAGCGTATCTAAGCCAATGATCAAAGGGGGAGTATGATCCACATAAACCACGACACGATGAATTAAATCGTTCTGTTGAAATTGTTTGACTCTCAACTCCAGTGTATAAGAAGTATCGACGAGATTGGCAGTATCCCAGATGCCCAGAGTATCGTTTATTACGGCATGCCCCTCCACTTCTGTGATGGTTTCCCAATTAATGGGGGATTCGCCCATGCCATATTTTAGAGTATAGGAGAGGAGATTGCCGCCCATGGCAGTTCCCAGAATGGGTACAAGATTTTGAGAAACTCCACTGGTAGTTGATGGAGAGATAATATGTGCAAATCCCTGATTGGATATCTGAAGTGCATTGACAATGTTCAATAACCCATGTCCGTAGAAAATATCCCAGCCTGGCAAACCAAGGTCATTGCAGGAACTTAATATGGCACCGGTAATATCCTCACGATTCGCTTCCGGTTGATGCGATTTTATCAGCGCTGCTGCTGCGGTCACCATTGGTGCGGCAAAAGAGGTACCGGATTGAGAACCATACTCATCGCCTATGCGGGTGGAAAAGATGTTTACCCCAGGCGCCACCAGAGACAAACTATTCCCATAGTTTGAAAATCCAGCCAGAATATTTTCTTCATTGGTGGCTCCCACGGAAATTGTCTCATCATAGGCAGCAGGATAGTTAGGCGCCGTGGAGCCGTTATTTCCTGCAGCGGCAATAAAGAGCACACCCTGGCTTGTACCGTATTCGATCACATCATGCAACAAAAATGAGTAGGACACATCACCAAAACTCATATTAATGATATCACAGTGGTTTTCGATGGCATAGAGGATGGCTTCTGCAACATCATCCTCCTCCAGAAAACCACTGGCCGTGCCGGCTCTCAGCGCCATAATTTTAACTCCGGGAGCAATTCCGCTGACACCGACGCCATTATTTGTTGTGGCAGCGATGATGCCTGCGACAACGGTCCCATGGCCAGTAGTAAATTCGTCCATCGGGAATGGGTCGGGATCCATATAATCTCCATTATCCGGAAACAAAGGAGCATCAGTAAAGTCCCATCCAATGACATCATCCGGATAGCCATTCCCATCTTGGTCAATCCCATCGATGTCCAGCGAATCTAACATCCCATTGCCATTGATGTCTTCCGGGGTGTTAATCCACAGGCTGGAAAGCAAATCCTCATGAAAAAAATCCACTCCGGTATCGATCACCCCAACTAATACCGAGGCATCCCCCATTTCAATGTCATGAGCCAAATCCGCATGAATGGTTTGCAAATACCATTGTTCAGTTGCAAGCGGGTCACCTGTTACGTCGGAAATTTGATAGCGATAGTTGGGTTCACA
>RFIL01000236.1 GCA_003695285.1 Calditrichota bacterium | reverse complement strand
TGTATCTGGGAAAATCCAAAAGCGCCCAGTACGGGTTATGTGAAATTATTGATGCAAAATTTGAGAGAGAAAATGATTTAAAGAGAAGTTTATCAAAAGAGGATGAAGTTCATATATTGTGTGAATCTGATCTGATAGTCCGAAACCGGAATGGTTATCCCGAACCCTCTCTGGATGCCTTTAAATTTTATCTGCATGAACACTTTCCGGAATTTTCGGATTTACAACCTGTTTATGACAAATCCTATCTGAAAGTTCGCTTCATTGGTGGTTTCCGTGGTGTATGGCGTCTGGAAAGGCCACATGTTCAGGCCATAGCTTCCGGAAGTGTTATTACACTTAAAAATGAAGGTGAAAAAGAAGTTGATGTTTCTGAATTGTTTAATGAATTGCAGGGATACTATACCGAAGAAGGATTTGGAAAGCTGGTGCCATTCCCGCTGGGGAATACATCCATTCAGTCGGTAACGGTTTCCGATCCACCCGATGAAAAGAATGACAACAATCAGGTAGCAACCGAAAACATTATAAAAGAATTCGCGGACTATTTGCACCTGCAGAGCACATTGCAGAGTATCAGGCGTAGTGCCCTTGAAAATGGGAAAAAGAATAATCTGTCCATATCAAATTCATTAATTTCATTCCTCTACAATGGAATTCGAAATGTGTCGACTTTCGCTGAATGGCATAACCTGTTAAGTGACCTGCGCAGGAAAAAATTCGATGCACTGGAAAAGGTAAAAACAAAATTATTCCTTGAAAAAAAGAATAATAGTCAGTCATTCTCTATCAATAAAGATAAATTTACCCACCTCATCCGGGAGAAACTGACGAGGTCCGAATGGCTGAATGATGATGAAATGGTGTTCAGGTTCTATAAGGAATATATGACCGTATTCCTTTCTGTGATTCGGTTTAAAAAGAGAGGAGTCAAAGATGTTGAATAAGAATAAGAGAATAAAGGAAATCATTGTTATTAGAGGCATTCTGGAAAATATATCACCTTTATCCGTTGGTTCCGGAGAAGACGAACACAGTGACCATGATATTATCAGGTCGTGGGATGGAGAACCTTTTATACCGGGGACAACAATTGCAGGAATTCTTCGACATGCTTTGCTGTCGGAAAAGGATGCGGATAAAGGATATAAGTATAAAATTAAAAAACTTTTCGGAGAAGAAGCCGGCGAAAACAATTCTTCAGAAGAAGAATCAGAGAAGACAGGGCATTCAGGGAAAATTGTTCAGAGTTCTGTTTTAACCTATGATTTATTCCCTGTTAAAAATTCCGTATGGCAATCCCGCATACGGGATGGGGTAAGGATTGATCCGGATTACCGAACGGCGGTAGACGCCAGTAAATACGATTTTGAAGTTCTTGAGCCGGGTGTTCGGTTTGATTTTAAACTGGAATTTCATCTCCGAAAAAAGGGAGACGAGGATTATTACCGTATCATCAGACATATTATCAATTTACTAAAAAGCGGACACCTTCATCTGGGTGCGAAATCGTCCAGAGGTATGGGTCGGGTGAAATTGGTTGAAGAATCGGTTTTCAGATTTGATATGGAAAAGAAGGAAGACATTCTGGCTTTCATTGAAGGACCGGATTCCTGGTCGAATTATCGTGACGATGAAATAGCTCTGACGGAAGATAGTTTTGAAAATAAAATAATCCTCAACGCTCATTTCCGTATACCTTACTCATTAATTATCCGGTCTTACAACTTAGAACCGGATTCACCGGATGCCAGTCATATAAAAAGTGCTGGAAAGGATGTTATTCCGGGGACATCCTGGGCCGGATCCATTCGTCATGGACTTTATAACATACTTGAAGAACTGGGTGTAGATAAGGATAGAAGAGATGCCATTTTGGAAGATATTTTCGGAACTGTTGACGAAGAAACCAGGGAATCCCGGGCTTCTGCTATCCGCATTTATGAGAGTGAAATAAAAAAAGGAAAGAGACTGGTTTATACCAGGAACAAGGTGGATCGTTTTACCGGCGGTGTGGTGGAAACAGCATTATTTGATGAAGAACCGGTTTATGAAGGGGAGACGGATCTGGTCATTGATTTGTCCGGCCTGGTGATTAAATCAAAAGATAAATATGAAGGCTATCTGGGATTGCTGCTGCTGGCATTACGGGATATCGGGAACGGTATTCAACCCGTCGGTGGGGATGCCAATATAGGTAGAGGCATCCTTGAATTAACATCGATAACCCTTAACGGGGAAAAAGTGGAAATTAATAATGACCAGTTACCATACTATCAGGAAGCCGCAAAAGTGCTAAATTAAGGAGAACATCATGGAAAGGGTAATAAGAAAAATAAATAAAATGAATGAAGAAGCCGTTAAAGAAATGATCTCGCAGTTATTTCCTCTGGGAGAAGAGACCTATTGGGGAATATTTTATCTGGATCATGAGGTTGCCTTGGAAAGGATGGATTCCCCTGATGAGTTGCTGCAAAAATTTATGGAATTTAAATCTTTTTTACAGGAGTGCAGAATTTTTAATGAGAAACGGGAATTATATCTCTGGAAATTCAGGGGAGGTTATGAATATCGCGTGAGAGAAGATGAAGTT
>RFIL01000030.1 GCA_003695285.1 Calditrichota bacterium | reverse complement strand
TATGCACCAGTGTTATTCCCTTCTCTGCCACCTTAGCAGCCAGGCCTATATGATTGGGATGTTGCAGCATCTTATAGATTCGAAAGGGATGGGTTTGCTCCGGTTGATGAGCGTGAAGCCATTTTTTTAATCGAAAGATTCGTTCTACAGCTTGCTCTACTCTGTAACGAAAGGCCTCATCCTTCTCAATGTTCTCCACCAATATTTGATGTGCCAGAGGTATTTGGGGAGGCATTAATAAAATATCAACTCCCGCTTCCAGAGGTCGTATCAACAGTTCTCGGGTTGGAAATTTCTTTTGAATAGCTTTCTTGTTTAACCCATCGCTGAAAACAACTCCATGATAATGCCATTGATTTCTCAGGACTCCTTCCACCAGGGAGGCGTCCATGGAAGCAGGTAACTCACTTCCGCTGATCATTAAATGCCCCACCATCAGTCCCTTAACATTCTCTTCAATCAATTGTTGAAAAGGGATTAGCTCTTTCCGGGATAATTCTTCGATGGCTTTGGGCAGTTGAGGCAGGTCGAGTTGAGGATTGTCAGAAAGGGGCATATCTCCGGGAAAATGTTTTGCAACACAGGCTATTCCAGATTTCTCCACCATTTGGGTAAATAATTTCCCCCAATGGGTAACTTTGTCAACGCTGGAATGATAGGCATGAATATTAATAAACGGATGAGCCGGATTGGTGGCCAGATTCACAACCGGAGCAAAGCACACGTTGATACCAATGCTCCGGGCTTCTTTTGCTACCACTTCTGCCAAACCGGTAATGAAAGAATCATCATCAGCGGCACCAAAGGTAAGTGCATGAGGGAAATGCGTTCCCTGATCAAAAACATTCCCAAGGCCGCCCTCCAGATCTGCCGCAAACATAAGGGGGTATTGGCTTTCCTGTTGCCAATATTTTGTCCAGAAACGAATATCTGCTGGATGACCCCCAAAAAGGAACAGCCCACCGATATGATATCGCTGTAACCATTGAAGTATTTTTCTGGCTCCGGGAGCAGAGCGATTGAGAAATTGTACCTGGATAGCGGGCATCAGTACCTGACCGGCCAGAATTTCTGAAGACAGATGATGGGCTCGTGGCAGTTTCATGGGCTATATCCAGATATAGGTAATTTTTTGTAAGAAAATAATATACAGAATTTTTTGATACAGCATATAATATGGTTTTCTATAACTTCAGTCAAGAAAGAGTATTGAAAAACGATTTTCCTCCATGTAGTGATACCGAGATTAAATTCTTTTACTATTGCACAAACCTTTTTATTTTAAGATAAAGTGAATGGGAGAGCGAATGGGAAAAAGAGCAAAAATTTTATGCATAAATCCGTGGATTTACGATTTTACCGCTTATGACCTGTGGAGCAAGCCTCTGGGGTTGTTGTATGTGGCCGCTTATTTAAAACAGCGTGGGTTGGAAGTCACCTTGTTGGATTGTCTTGATAAATTTCACCCAGAGTTGTTAAAAAGACAAAAGCGTGAAAAACCACGGATGACCCGATATGGGAGCGGGCCTTTGCACCGCGAGGTGATACCCACTCCGGAAGTAATTCAATTTATTCCCCGCCATTTTGCTCGATATGGTCTGCCGGAAGATATTGTCATTCGAGAATTGAGACAACAAGAACGGCCAGATGCCATTTTAATCACTACCGGGATGACCTACTGGTATTTAGGTCCCCAACGAATTGTTGAACTTTGTCGGGATATTTTCCCGGGTGTACCGATCCTGGTCGGTGGTATATATGCCTCTCTGATGCCCGATCATGCCAGAGAGGTGCTGCAGCCAGAATTTCTGGTGATCGGACCGGGTGAAATCCAGACTGCAGATCTTCTGGCAGACATTCTCCATCTTCCCCATCTCCGTGAGGAGCATCCCACAGAGATCGATGATTTTCCTTATCCGGCATTTGAGCTCTATCGTAAAATCAGCTACCTTGTGGTGATGGCTTCCCGGGGATGTCCCTTTCGCTGTTCCTTTTGTGCCACCTATTTAATCGATAGCGCATTCAGCGAAAGGAAACCGGAAGCAGTGGTTGAAGAAATTCTTTCCCAAACCCGCCAGTTTCGGGTTCGGGATGTGGCATTTTACGATGATGCTCTGTTATTGCAGCCTGAAAAACGGATAAAACCCATTCTGAGACAAATTAAGGAAAGCAAACGTGAACTGCGTTTTCATACCCCCAATGGACTTCATGCCCGATTTATTGATGAGGAGTTGGCGCGGTTAATGTATGAATGCAATTTCAAAACCATTCGGTTAAGTCTGGAATCCGTGGCAAAGGAACGCCGAAGAGACATTCATAATAAAATAACTCCGGGTGAGATGACCCGGGCCGTTCAAAATTTGGTTAAGGCAGGTTACCAATCCCGGGATATAGAAACATATATTATTATGGGATTACCCAATCAACCCCTGGAGGAAGTAATTGAAACAATTCTCTATGCTAACAATCTTGGCATACAGGTGAGGCTGGCCTCCTTTTCACCCATTCCGGGGACAAAAGATTATCAACGCGCCATTGAAAACGGTTATCTTCCCCCAGATTCCGATCCTCTCATAACCAACAAGACGGTGATTCCCCTGTTCCGCACCAGAGAAGCCTACGAACGTTTTAAAGTAGTCAGTCAATTTGCGAATTTGTTAAACGAAGGGGTCAAACGTGGGGTCACCTTCTTTAAACCTGCGGAATTTCGGAATGCACTTTATGATGCGCTGGACAAAACCCGCGGATGGTTTGAGGAATAGGGTCGATATAACCTTTGAGAAAAAAAGAGCCTGCCCAACATGACAGGCTCTTGAGTTTCTTTATTTCTTGTAAAGCTCTTCCCACCACTCCGGTTGGTCTTTCAACCATTTATCAAACCAGGCTAAAATCGTCTTCTGCCATATGATTCGTTTGGAATACTCGATAATGTGATGATCCTGTCCCTTCACTCGGACGTATTCAACCGGTTTCCCCAGCAGTTTCAGAGCCACATAAAATTGATCACTTTCTCCACGAGGTACATTGGTATCAGCATCGCCATGGAGCAATAACAGAGGGGTGTTTACCTTGTCGGCATTAAATAGAGGGCTCCGATCGACGTAGATATCTTTCCGATTCCAGGGAAAACTGTTGGCGGTAGCAACGGAACTATACAGATATCCCCAATACCCTTCTCCCCAATAACTGGAGAGGGAACTAATGCCAGCATGGGAAATGGCGGCGGCAAACATATCGGTTTTGGTGATCAGGTTCATGGTCATAAAACCCCCATAAGATGCCCCGATACACCCCACGCGTTTTTTGTCCACAAATGGATGAGCCTCCAGAAATTGACGGGTGCCATCGATGATTTCCTGAGCCACGATTTCACCCCAGTCATTCACATGATAGGCAGAAAATTCCTGACCATAACCAATCGCTCCACTGGGTTGCAACACATACACAATATATCCCTGAGCGGCAAATAAATTTTTCGGATAACGTCCTCCAAATTCACGCGTCACGGGAACCGTCCCACCATAGTAGTAAACAATACAGGGATACGTTTTGTCCGGTTGAAAATCCGGAGGGTAATAGATACGCCCCTCAATTTCTTCACCCCGACGATTGGTAAAAGTCCATCGTTCCACTTTACCAAAATCCACATACTGGAACTCTTCCCCTGCCGGATCAGAGAAGAGCTGAGGTTCTTTTTTGTTAAAATGAATGATATAGGCTTTGTTAGGGGTGCTCACCGAAGAACCATAATAGATTCCAACAGGTTTATTCTGTGCCACATCGAAATTTTCCAGCACCTCTATCCCCAATTGATAGGGAGTAAATTTTTTAGTGGCTAACGAATAGCGAAAAAGGCGAACATATTCGCCATCAGTCGCGGAGAAATAAATATGTTTTCCACTTTTATCCCAAATCCCCTTGTGGATAGTAGGATTAAACTCTCTGCTGATTGCCCGGGGTGTTTTTGTTTCCAGATCGAACAAGTATGCCTGTGTGTCATAATCATTGGGGATTTTCCCTTCCGGTAGATTTACTCCCAGGTTTCCAAATAATTCGGGTGAACCGAGAAGGAGCAACATGTTGCCATCCGGTGACCACTCTACCGTATTTAGCCACCCACTTTCCAGAAGAGTATCTACTTTCATCGTTTCAAATGTTAAGCGACATAAAAAGGTGCGGGTATAGGGGCGATGCTGAAAATCATCAATGTCGCGGGTGAAGAGCAGATATTTTCCATC
>RFIL01000235.1 GCA_003695285.1 Calditrichota bacterium | reverse complement strand
GGATTGGTACAAGAGGAAAAATAAGGGTAGAATACATTCTCTTTGAGAGGAATATGCCCATACCAGCCTCTAATAAGAAAACATTACAGAAAAACAGATATGTCTTATTGGAGGTCAGTATGATTCAGAAACCCAAAAGGGAAATCCCTATCAAGGATGTCATCATCCTCAGTGAATTTGTGATTAATCAATTATCTGACATTAAAGACAAGGATCCCAATCTTCGGGAGCTGAGCCGATTACTGGAGGTGGCTGCCCGCCTCAGTCGAAACAGCTGTCGGTTAATTCAAAAGCAGGATTACCAAACCCCACTTTACCTGGCCCGACATGTCATTGAAATTACAGGCGTGCTTTTCATCATACATTTTCAATCGAGACTCCATCATCAACAACTTTCCGTTATACTCTCGGATCCCCAAATACATCATCTGTTAAGATGGCTTCGTAGTGGAGGAAGTGGTGAAGGCAATATATTTCCAACCCATCCTCTGGTTCATCGAGGGTTGGACCTCTTAGATGAATGGTTAGGTGGCGTCCGCTGGCAATATGATGCCCTGGTTGAATTTTCAAATCAAAGACCACGATTGTCCATTACCCGCAATGGTGTTCCTCAAAAAGAAGAAGCTCCGGAGATGCCGGTTGAATATGTCATCAATCTGACCTGCAAGATTCTGGTAAATTTTCTGACTATCGGGAGTGCTTTGTTCGATGATATTGTTAAATTTCAGTCGAGGAAGGAAATAAAGAGAAATTCCGAAAGGACCTACATACCGGCACCAAAACAGGTTGAATTAGCTCACGCCGGGTAGAAAGTTAAAGGGGGCAAGTTGCCCCCTATTAAAAACCAATCACAGCTTTTAACCAACCTTTTCCGAGGCCTGAATAATTTTAAAGAAACTATCGGCTTTCAAACAGGCTCCACCGACCAGGGCACCATCAATATCAGGTTGAGAAAGTAGACTGGCAGCGTTTTCCGGCTTCACACTGCCCCCATATAGGATGGTCATCCCTTTACCAGCGCCTTTATCAAACAATGCATCAAGGATATCCCGTAAAAAACTATGCACTTCCTCGGCCTGTTCCGGGGTTGCTGTTTTACCCGTACCGATTGCCCATACCGGCTCATAAGCAATGATGATATTTTTTAAATCCTGAGGGGTTAAATCCTTTAAATCCCACTCCACTTGATTGGAGACCACTTCCATGGTTAACCCCTGCTCTCTTTCCTCCAGAGATTCACCAATACAATGAATCACCTTTAATTTGTTTTTAAGGGCAATCTTGATTTTTTTGTTAATGATAGCCTCTTCTTCATGAAAGTAACGGCGTCGTTCAGAGTGCCCGATGATCACATACTTAGCCCCGGTACTCTTGACCATGGCAGCGGAAATTTCACCGGTATAAGCCCCTTCTTCTTCCCAGAAAATATTCTGGGCACCAAGGCCGATATTGCTCCCCTGTAACGCCTCATGTACCGGTGCCAGCGCTGTGAATGGCGGACACACGATTACTCGCGTTCTGCGAGGAGGTTGAGCTTCCAGTTTTTTTCTTAATTGATTAACCAACCGTAATGCTTCCGGAATCGTTTTATACATCTTCCAGTTTCCGGCAATCACTTTTTGTCTCATACCTGACTCCTTTTCAGAAATTGTATCTCAATTAAGCCCTTCCAGGTGCTGTAACCTGAACTTTATGTGCTGAAATAAAATGAAACTGTTTTTCAGAAGTACGCCCCACTTTGTTCTCTGTTATTTATCAGTAAGGGCAGCAACTCCGGGTAAGACCTTACCTTCCAGAAATTCCAGTGATGCTCCACCACCGGTAGATACATGGGAGAGTTGGTCTTCCAATCCCAATTTTTTCACCGCTGCTGCAGAATCTCCTCCACCTACAATTGTGGTGGCCCCGTTACGGGTTATATCTGCCAGAATTCGGGCAATGGCCTCCGTACCCTGAGCAAACTCATCAATCTCAAACACTCCCATGGGACCATTCCAGACAACGGTTTGAGCATCTTTCAATTTTTCTTTAAACAATTCGATGGTTTTCGGCCCAATATCTACACCGATGCCATCGGGGGGGATGTCGTGGACTCCCACTATTTGAGTGCTGGCTCCTGCTTCAAATTTATCGGCAACCAGCACATCAACCGGTAACAACAACTCCGTCTGGCTTTCCTGAGCTTTTTTCAATATTTCCTTTGCCATTTCCAGACGATCGGCTTCCAGGAGCGATTTTCCAATTTCCCACCCATGGGCTTTAAAAAAGGTAAAAATCATCCCGCCGCCAATTAACAACACATCCGTTTTCCCCAACAGGTTCTGGATCACATCAATTTTACCGGAGATTTTAGCGCCCCCCAGAATCGCAACAAAGGGTCGTCGCGGATTTTCCAGCGCTTCTCCCAGATATTTCAATTCCTTCTGCATCAGATAGCCGGCAGCACATTGTTGAAAAAACCGGGTAACGCCTTCAGTGGAAGCATGGGCTCGATGAGCGGTCCCGAAAGCATCATTGATATAAACATCACATCCGCTGGCTAATTGACGGGCAAATTCCGGATCATTATCCGTTTCCCCTTTGTGAAAACGAAGATTCTCCAATAACAAAACATCTCCATCTTTTAAACTGCTTTTCAGCTTTTCCACTTCCGGTCCAATACAATCATTCGCAAAGAGAACCTCCTTCTCCAGGAGACGGGAGAGATGTTCTGCTACAGGTTTTAGAGAAAGCGAATCCACACGTTGCCCTTTGGGACGACCCAGGTGTGAACATAAAATAGCTCTTCCTCCATCATTTATCACCTTCCGGATGGAGGGTAATGCCGCACGGATACGCAAATCATCGGTGATGTGTAAATTCTCATCGAGCGGAACATTGAAATCCACCCGCATTAACACATTTTTTCCCTTTAAGTCGAGATCGTCAATGGTCAATTTTGCCATGGGAACCTCCTCACAGTTTGGGATAACAGATAATTTTCATCCCGTAGGATTCAAAGAATGGGATTGGAATTGATGAAGAAACGAGATGCTCAACCTTAGCTTCCGTGCTGAGGCATCTCATCTCTCCCCTATTCTGATTTCATCCAAAGGCAAAAAAAGAACCCCCGCCTGGAAGACGGGGGACTTATCTTTTATAATGAAGCCATCTTTTTGAGGATATCTACCGTTCGATTGGAATATCCCCATTCATTGTCATACCAGGAGACCACCTTAACGAAGTTGCCGTCCATCACCCGGGTGGAGAGGGAATCAAAAATGCTGGACGCCGGGTTATCCACGATATCACTGGAAACGATGGGATCTTCGCAGTATTCCAGGAACCCTTTCATCGCTCCCTGAGAAGCATCTTTAATCGCTTTATTGATATCTGCCGCTTCCACATTCTTATCCAGCTCGGCCACCAGATCCACCAGAGAGCCATCGGTTACCGGAACGCGCATGGCAATACCATCTAATTTACCCTTTAATTCCGGAATCACCAGACCGACCGCCTTGGCGGCACCGGTGGTGGTCGGAATAATATTGGCTGCTGCTGCCCGGGCGCGGCGTAAATCGCTATGAGGTAAATCCAGAATCCGTTGATCATTGGTGTAGGCGTGAATTGTCGTCATCCAACCACGTCGAATACCAAATGTTTCGTGCAACACCTTTGCCACCGGTGCCAGACAATTGGTGGTACAGGAGGCATTGGAGACCAGCACATGCTCGGGCTTCAGGGTATCATCATTCACTCCCATGACCACGGTATTATCCAGTTCACCCTTGGCCGGGGCTGTGAGAATGACTTTCTTAGCTCCTGCTTGTAAATGTAAACTCATTTTTTCCCGATTTCGGAAAATACCGGTGGATTCAATGACAAATTCGACACCCAGATCTCCCCAGGGTAGCTGGGAAGGGTCACGTTCCGCAAAAATCTTTACCTTTCGATCTCCGGCAACCAGGTAACCATCATCCGTGGCATGCACAGGAACCGGATAATTTCCATGCACAGAATCATACTTTAATAAATACGCCAGGGTAGCGGCATCGGTGATATCATTTATCGCTACCACTTCAATATCGGAATCATGCTGCATTGCTTTGAAAACCAGTCGTCCAATACGACCGAATCCATTGATTGCTACTCGAATGGCCATGATGTGCTCCTGCTGTTTTGGGTTGGAAAAACTTGATTTAAGTCTTTTACTTTGTTGAAAAACTAAACGAATTTATGATAAATCGCTTTCCTATTATCCGAATAAGAGACCAAATATAACCTGTATGGAAATGTTGAGCAAGATACTAAAAATATTCCAATCCCCTATTTCTTTTCTAAATCCAATATCTTACGGGAATTTTCTTGCGTATTCATCGACCGGAAAGTAAATTTCTTGACCTAAATTCCATTATTCATGACCAAGCGGGACGGAGACCCATGCGATTACTCCTAAAAAATGCTACCCTGGTGACTCAAAATGCTCACCGAGAAATTCTTCACGGAGACATCTTTATTGAGGACAATCTTATCAGAGAAATCGGGCCGGGACTTCAGGTGCCTGATGCGGAGACCTGGGATTTAACCAATCATGTAATTTTACCGGGGCTCATCCAAACCCATGTGCATTTATGTCAGGCCCTCTTCCGAAACCTGGCTGATGATCTGGAATTACTGGACTGGCTGAGTCAATACATCTGGCCATTGGAAAGTGCCCACACCGAATCGTCATTGAGAGCTTCTGCCCGCCTGGGCCTCACAGAGATGCTGAAAAGCGGGGTTACCGCCATTCTGGATATGGGCAGCGCCTCACATATGGATGTGGTGTTTGAGGAAATGGTTCGAAGTGGGATTCGCGGATACAGTGGTAAAGTGATGATGGACCATGGCACTCAGCCGTATAAGGAGCCTTTTGATGATATTATCCGGGATACCGAGCGGTTAATTCACCAATGGCACAATAGTGCTGACGGTAGGGTCGGTTATGCTTTAGCCCCCCGCTTTGTTTTAACATGCAGTGATCAATTATGGGAGGCGGTTCGGGATCTGTCACACAGATATAATTTGATCATTCATACTCATGCTGCGGAGAACAAAAGCGAAGTGGCGCTGGTTCAGGAACAGACCGGATATCGAAATGTGGAATTTTTTGTACGAAAACATCTCGCATCCCCCAAACTCTGTCTGGCACATTGTATCTGGCTTTCGGACCAGGAAGTGGAATATCTAAAAGATTATCATATCAACGTGATGCATTGTCCCTCGGCGAATTTGAAGCTGGGTTCCGGCTTTGCTCCCATTCCCCGATATCTGGAGGAAGGTATCAATGTCTCGCTGGGCTCCGACGGGGCGCCCTGTAACAATAATCTCGATATATTCATTGATCTGCGTTTAGCAGCCCTCATTCACAAACCAACCTTCGGTGTGACCACCATGAATGCCCAGCAGGTACTGGATATGGTGACCATTAACGGGGCAAAAACGCTGGGGTTGGAGGATAAAATTGGAAGCCTTGAAGCAGGGAAATTGGCTGATCTGACAATCTTACAACTCAATAAAGTTCATCACACCCCTGCCGATAATGTAATTTCGCAAATCGTATATTCCGCCCAGTCCAGGGATGTTGTTCACGTCATGGTTGACGGCAAATGGGTTGTTCAATATGGTAGAACTGTTGCGTATGATGAAGAAGAAGTGGTAAGAACGGCTCGGGAAGCGTGTGCTGCTCTGTTGGAGGTCTTGTAAGGTCAATTTGCAGGAATAAAACCCGAAAGCCAGCTAATAGTAAACTTCACTGAAAAAAAATCTATGTTATCCCAGGAGGGAATCCATGCGAGTATTTTTATCCGTCTTAGTGCTTGTTACCCTGTTGAGTTGCAGTAAAAAAGAAGTTCGGGCTCCCATACCGGAAGAGAATCTTCCAGCCGAACTGGTAAAACAGGGAGAACAATTTTATCAGACCGGAGATTATGAGAATGCCTTTCGTGCTTTTGGTGTGGTTTATTACAACTACCCCAGCAGCCGGGAATATATTGATGCCGCCATCGGAATGGCCAGAACCTATGGGGCCATGGAGAATTATGAAAAGGAATTTGATATCCTCTATACCCTCCTGCAGGGAAATCTGATCCCCTCCAAGGTGCCTCAAATTTATACCGCTATTGCTGAGTTTTATGAACGCAGTGCCGGTATCTCGGAACAGGTTACAGGACGGGGTGACGAGGATTAT
Organism: Calditrichota bacterium; assembly: GCA_003695285.1. GTDB lineage: Bacteria > Calditrichota > Calditrichia > RBG-13-44-9 > J075 > J075. The sequence goes on along the minus strand of RFIL01000235.1, from coordinate 1,638 downwards.
CAAACCGCAATCTCCTATTATGAGAAAGCCATCAGCTATCCGAACAGCAAGGATGCGACTGCCAAGAGTTACGCTCAGTATAAGATAGGTACCCTTTACGAAAAATTAGGGGATATTCAAAAAGCCATTCAGGCATATCAAACGACGCTGAATCAGTATTCCGGGACAGAATGGGCTTTGCGGGCCGAACAGGGGATCATTGATATCAACGAAAGATTGCGTTTACAAAAAGAGTATGAAGCCAGTGGATGGTTCACTGCGGATACCACTCAAACTCAAACGGAAGAATCGGGCACTCAGGAGCTTACCCCTGTAAACACTCCCCAATCGGTGGATTCCACCCAGCATCCGGAATAAAAAATTTAATACAGTTGATAAATCTCAACATAAAAGCCCCAGGATTATGGGGCTTTTGTGTTTTTTATTTGGTAACTTCAGTCTTGAACTATTTAAAAAATTCCCATATAACAGGTCTCACCGAACGAAATAATATCGAGCATAAACTTTTTCACTTCACTCCTCTGGCGGCAAAGATGTTGATGGCAGCGGTTTCGCATGCACAACTGGATTCTGCACAACAATTTTCTCCCACACACTCGACCGTTACATCGCTTAATCCTGCAGCCTCCAGCCAATTCCGTATGTCCTCATGTTTGAACCCCAACCAACGGTCGTGTTGTTCGGTTCGTAAAAACTCATGGTTATGCTCATCCAGATCAGTAATTACCACTTTGCCACCCGGTTTGAGGATTCGCACCATCTCCCTGATGGCGGTGATTGGTTCTTCCACATGATGCAGGTACATGTTGGCAAACACATAATCCACGCTTTGATCATCCAGAGGTAAGGCTTCTGCATCACCCATGCGATAGTCGATCCCTTCAACACCACTAAATTTCTGTTTCATGACCTCCAGCATCTGTTCCGACTGGTCGACAGCGATCACCTGCAATCCTGCACTTATCAACCCCTCTGTGATGAATCCGGTGCCCGCTCCCAGATCTGCGGCGACCTTTCCTTTTTCAATGCCTGCAACTTCAAATGCCTTTTCCCGAACCGCATCCGAAAAAAACTCCTTGCTCATTTGATCCCATTGCCCTGCAACTTCCTCAAAATAGCTTTTGCTACTCATTTTCACTCCTTTCAGTTATAAAAGAATTTCATCATCATCCTCGGGAGCCTTCTGAGGAATCATTGGGTACCATTTTGCTGAAAATCAGTGAGAAACTTCAGAGAGAGTGTGATTAAAATTGACCTGAAAATAGGATTCATTCTCCCTATGACGATAAAGCTCCGGTGACTCATCTCACCTCAAAATTTTCGACTACCATCTGGTTGATGCACCCACTCAAAAGTGGCTTCCCCGATAGGGGTGGGCCCTCCGGCATTGGAACAATCTATAAAGGCTCTGGTCTCCAGGATAAGAATTTTGGCATAGGTATCTTTTAGCGTTTTAACCGCCCAGATCTGATTTTCCCTCACCGGGGTGGCCTGAGGGTAAAAGATAGTGCTGTCCGGGATTTCCGTCAACTCATCAAATTGCATTCTGGCACTATCGGGTGTGCTGATTTCATCAAGCAATGAAAACATTGGGGTTAAATTCCAGGAGGTAAAAAAAACTCCCAGTATTTCTCCCCT
>RFIL01000234.1 GCA_003695285.1 Calditrichota bacterium | reverse complement strand
TTAGTTGAGATCTACATCCCATTAATGTCCTACTTTTGCCTGTCAATTTAAAAAAGGATAGGTAATGCTTCCAACAAAAAAGAAACATCTCGAATACCGCCGCTTTTGATGTCAACGATTTCGGGTTAGATGGTGGAGAAAGTTGTTTGATTTCAAGGGTGTAAAGAGTGCAGAGTAACAGGAATTTGGAATTGATTGCTATAAATATTTATCTATTTTCATATCAGGCCGATATATACAACTTATTAAAAATATCGAGCATTATTAATAAAATTTAGAAATAGTAGGATGCCATCCGGATATGTAAGCCCGGATGATTTTATTCTGGAAACAAAAACTCTAGGTGATATGCAGATAACTCCTTCAGGAGATTTTTTTCTTCCCGGGAATCATTGGTTTAAGGGAAGATTAAACCAAACTTCGCATCCTCCTCGTAGGATGTTATCCGCGGTTCAGAAGCGATTACAAAACGTTCCCCCGGACAATTTTATAGTATCCATCGCCAGGTTTCCTTATCCCCAATCCTGTCATCAACCTCCGCATCATTATGTTTTCGAGAATGTAATGGTGCAGAGCAACCATCAGAAAGACTCTCCTTCGTGGAAAATGCTGGAAAATCCCTACTTTATCCTTATTGTTGATGGGTATGTCTATTTACGCTCATCAACGAATCTGGATATAGAAGCGAATGCTCAGCTATTGTTACAACGGATTACTGTGACCTCTGTTGAGAAAGCATTGGAAGAGATTGCCGGAGGGGTGTATAATATTTTTATCGTTGATAAAAAGAAAAAGAAGATGATAATCGTGGGGGATCAATGGGGGAGCATGCCTCTGTATTATCTGAAAACCGAGGAGGAGTTTCATTTTAGCGGAAACCAATTTGTCTTTCGGAAGATTAGCCCCCTGTTTGACGCAGCAGTGGTGGAATTTTTACGCTATGGATTTTTACCCTTCTCTGCTTCCCTGTTTATGAATGTGGATCGACTTTTACCCGGTCAACGGATTGAGGTCGATTTGGACAACAACCATATCCGGATGACCTCACCTCAGGTGCTTGAGTTTAAACCATTAAATCATCGGATTAAAGATCCGAAAAGAGCACTGGAGCAGCTTCATCAAGCATTGGAAAATTTCTTCCGCAGACTCAAAGATGAAGATTTGATGCTGGAATTAGATGGCAGCCTGGATTCCCGGTTATTGTATGTGTGGAGTAAAAAGTCATCCCCCCGGATAATTTTCCTTGATTTTCCCCATCTATCAATGGATAAGAAAATCGTGCAGAAAATTAGCAAGATGGATGGGGTGGATTATCATTCCTTTACCTTTCATCAGGAGTTTATTCGAAATTATTTGCAGCATCTGACCTCATCGTTCCGGTTGATGCATTCATTAGAATTCGTGAAAGATATTCATTTGCATCAGGTAGTGTGTGGCTTGATGCCATCGGCATTTATTGCACCTTTCATGCAGCATTCAGTAATGGGAGGTTTGCTTCAGAGTAACACACAACAGCCAGTAGCCGGACCATCCTCGGTAAGAGTTCATGAGATTGAGACCAATTCACCCATTCGGGGTATTTTGCATTACCAATCCATGTTGTTCAATTTGCCTCAAGCATTAGGAATTCGGGAGATGGAAGGGATTCTATTGCCGGATATAGAGGTCTGGATTCTAAATGCCTGTCGGGGGATTCTGGAGGTGAATCGAGTTGCTGGTCACGTGCATGAAGATTTTATTGAGACCCTCAATAATTACACTCAGGGCAGAAATCTCTGGTCAGCGAGTTTGGTGGCACTGGCAAATTGTACCAGCTGCTTCTCACCTTTTGCGGATTATGATCTCATCCGGAATATTTTCGATATTGATAAACTTCTCCGTTCCGATTTTCGGTTATATCGTGACTACTGGAAAACTTACTTTCCGGAGTATGCCTCGCTACCCAATACCACTTTTCGGGAGACACAAAGCGACTTCGGGTTTAAATTAGCACATGTTCCCTACAAAGCACGGAGCCTGATGGAAAAATTTCAGAAGAAAAAATCTCCTGAAAATCCAAACGCAACGTTACTTTCTTTTTTAGTTGGGGAGAACAATGATCTGGAAGGATTTTTAACTGAATATGCCAGCGAGATTGAATCATCCATTCCGGCATTTATTTTTCAAAATGTGTTGCAGAAAACCCATGACCCACAAATCGATCCTCGTTTATTCCTGCGAATGGTATCACTCCTGGCATATCTGTCCTAAGGCAACCCTGAGAATTAAGTTAAATATTGGCTAAACAATCTTTTTTCTGTAAGTTGAAGATGCTTGTTAATTAAATGATTGAAAAAGCTGTTAGGAAGAACCTTCCGAAAGAAATTAAAAGGTGGAAGCATGAAAATCGTAGTTGTTGGCACCGGGTTCCTGGGGTTGGTTCAAGCAGCCGTGTGTTCTGAATATGGGCATGAAGTTCATGGTTATGATATTGATAGCGACAGAGTCAGAGCTTATTCCTCTGGCAAAGCAAGAGAAATTGAGAGGTATGTCTATGAACCCGGGCTGGTTAATTTGATCAACGAAACGTTGGGGAAATATCTCTTCTTCACTGATGATCTGGCTTCAGTCATTGAAGGGACCGATGTGTTTTTCTTTTGTTTACCCACACCCACGAACCCCGATGGGTCTACCGATCTCTCCTATTATCAGAGTGCCCTGGAATTAACTGCCAAACTACTGGCAAAAAGAAAAGATCGGCGGAGGGTTTTGCTGGTCAACCGTAGCACACTTCCCATTGGAACAGTGCGTTATATGGAGAAGGTATTAACAGACAACCGCGTACCGAATTTTGGGGTGGCATCTAATCCGGAATTCCTCGCTGAAGGCTCGGCAGTTATTCAAGCCAGAAAACCGGACCGGGTGGTAGTGGGGTGTGATCGTGATGAAGATTTTCAGATGTTACGTCGGGTGTATTCCCAATTTGTCAACCATGTGCGGATCAAATATATTGAGACCACCCCGGAAACCGCAGAAGCGATTAAGTATGTAGCAAATGCCTTACTTTTAAATTACATCTCTTTCTGGAACGGAGTGGGGGCTCGGATTGGGGAAAACTTCCCGAACATACGGATTGAGGATTTACGTCGTGGGGTAACCGCCGATGAACGCATCAGCACCTGGGGATCCTATGTCAGCAATGGTGCTGGTGGAAGAAGTTTTAATCATGATGTCCGTTCCATCGTGTTTCAATTACAGTCCATTGGAGTAGATACTCGAATTCTGGAAGCCTCCCTGGATGTCAACGAATTTCAGAAAGAATACCTGGTCTATCGCGCTATGGATGAGGCGGGATTTTCTTTTCGTGGCAAAACTATTGCCTTATTGGGGCTGGCATTTAAAAAACAAACCAATGATGTCAGTTACGCTTCCTCTTTGCGGGTTGTGGAATTATTGTTACAGAATGGCGTTAAACAAATTCGTACCTATGATCCACTGGCGCTACCGGAGGCTCAAAAAGTTTTTGACCCCCGGGTGAATGATGCGTTTCAAAAAATTAGTTATCATACCAGCGCTAGCGAAGCGATCGAAGGAAGTGCGGCGCTTTTTATCTCTACAGATTGGGAAGAATTTCGTGGGCTTTCGGCCATAGTGGAGCGGGTAGTTTCGCCCCCTTATTTAATCATCGATGGACGAAGGATGATTCCGGATTATCAAAATCTGGTTCAGAGAGGATATACCTATCTGGCAGTTGGATCGAAATTGCTGAAACCAGAAGCTCAGTAATCTGAGGGTTCATGTTACTATTCAGCATAAACCACAGTGATGCCGAAAAAGAGGATAAAATCGAGGAAAGGTTCCCACAATCTATGGTATGATACACTGGAGTTGAATTGCATTATATTACATTGGCGGTGTCTCTATAAACCTAATATAAATCCTCTAATCTTTTTCTGTGTGTGCTAAGTGGTTGAAAGTTACTGATACAAAAACAAAAGGAGGCGGAAGAAGCAATGAGTATCAAGGTCATTCCTACCCGTCTGCAAGGGGTTATGATTGTTGAACCTGCTGTTTACCGAGATGAGAGAGGATTTTTTCTGGAAACATTCCATGGGCAAAAATATGCTGCTGAAGGTTTACCGGAGAGGTTTGTCCAGGATAATCATTCCCATTCCAAACAGGGTGTTTTACGGGGATTGCACTATCAGCTAAAACAACCCCAGGGAAAATTGATTTATGTGGTCCAGGGCGAGATTTTTGATGTAGCCGTGGATATCCGAAAAGAATCACCCGATTTTGGGAAATGGGTAGGAGTTATTCTTTCCTCAGAAAACAAAAGACAACTTTATATACCACCTGGATATGCCCATGGGTTTTATGTGTTGAGTGAAACGGCAGACGTTATTTATAAATGCACTGATTTTTACGCACCCAAGGATGAATATGGCCTTCTGTGGTCTGATCCACAAATCGGTATCGATTGGCCGATTCAAAAGGGGCCTCTGCTCTCTGAGAAGGATCGTCATTATCCCACGTTAGCAACTATCCGACGCGAACTTCTCCCCTGAAGCTGAAGCTCTTTAAAGGGTTTTTGAGAATCATTTTCAGCATTCAAAATCAGGAATTGGGATTTCAGCTTTTTAAATCAGAAAAATCGAAAGAAATAAAAAGTTAGCTCGCTCACAATGGAAGGAGGAATTCTCCTTGATCTTTAAGTAGTTTTTGGTTGGGCGAATTTATTTGATCTTGCCTTGTCCACCCCTGAGCAATAAATTGCACGCTCTTAACCAAAACAAGAGGATGAATTATGAACCGTTTTGAATCTCCAGACTACTTCAATATCGATGATTTACTGACCGATGAAGAAAAAATGATCCGGTCATCGGTCAGAGAATGGGTGGACGAGAATGTCATGCCCATTATTGAAGAATATTATCAGAAGGCAGAATTTCCCAAACAATTAATTCCTCAGATGGCAGAGCTTGGATTATTGGGAGCGAATCTGCCCGAAGAATATGGCTGTGCCGGGGTAAATAATGTTTCCTATGGATTGATGATGCAGGAATTAGAACGAGGGGATAGTGGTATCCGAAGCTTTGCTTCCGTGCAGGGAGCGCTGGTGATGTATCCCATTTTTAAATATGGTTCTGAGGAACAGAAAAAATACTGGTTACCCAAATTAGCTTCGGGAGAAAAAATTGGGTGCTTTGGTTTAACCGAACCAGATTATGGTTCCAATCCCGGTGGGATGATTACTCATGCGGTAAAAGATGGAAATTCCTACATCTTAAACGGTGCCAAAATGTGGATTACCAATGGCAGCATTGCCGATGTGGCTGTGGTGTGGGCGAAGCTGGATGGAATTATCCGTGGCTTTCTGGTGGAAGCCGGAACTCCCGGTTTCTCGGCTCCGGAAATGAAAAACAAACACTCCCTTCGTGCTTCGGTGACTTCCGAACTGATATTTCAGGATTGTCGCATTCCGGCAGAGAATATTTTACCCAAATCGAATGGTCTCAAAGCCCCCCTCAGTTGTTTAACTCAGGCCCGGTATGGAATCTCCTGGGGAGCGATTGGAGCTGCCATGGCCTGTTATGATGAAGCATTGAACTATGCCAAGACCCGTATTCAGTTCGATAAACCCATCGCTTCCTTCCAGTTGGTTCAGAACAAACTGGTTTATATGATTACCGAAATTACCAAAATGCAATTAATGTCCTTACAACTCGGTCGATTGAAAGACCAGCAAAAAATGCGATTTACTCAGGTCTCCATGGCCAAGAGAAATAATGTGTACCATGCCCTGGAAATTGCCCGAATGGCTCGAGATATTCTTGGAGCAAATGGAATTACTGCCGAATATCAAAGTATGAGACATATGTGTAATCTGGAAACGGTTAAAACCTATGAAGGTACTCATGATATACACACCCTTATCATCGGGCATGATATTACCGGGATACCTGCATTTAATTAAAAAATAGATAAAAGGAGTATAAGTTCATGTCAGAAAGGCAAACGGTACTGATTATTGAAGATGATATTCACTATGGGGAGATGCTTAGGGATGGACTGGAGCACTTTGGATACCATGTGTATCTTGCCTATTCTGCTACCGGGGGGATGGATATTATTAAACAGAAAAAGATCCATCTCATCATCAGTGATATTAACATGCCGGGAATCAATGGGATCCAACTGGCGGAAAAATTGCAGGAGATGTATTTGAATATTCCCATTGTATTGATCACGGGATTGCAGGACATCTCGCTGGTTAAAAAAGCTGTCGAACGTGGGGTTTCTGATTATCTCATCAAGCCCATTAAGCTGGAAGACCTGCCGGTTGTCGTTGAAAAAAATCTTCAGATGAAAAATATCGAATCTCAGATGTTGTTTAAAAACAAAAGTGAGATTCTGGTCAAAGCATTACGCGCATTGATGCGAGCATTGGATGCTAAGGATTCCTACACTTCCGGACATTCTCAGCGAGTGGTTCGTCTGGCCATGAAGATGGCTCGTGAACTTCATCTCTCTGAAGATGAAACTTACATCCTTCAACTGAGTGCTTTGCTTCATGATATCGGAAAAATTGGAATACCGGATAAAATTTTAAAGAAGGCTGCCAGTCTGGAAGACTATGAATTAAATATCGCTCGCGATCATCCCATCATTGGGAGTGAAATCATCGGTGAAATTGAAGAATTATCCGAGGTTGCTTCTGTTGTACGTCATCATCATGAGCGCTATGATGGAAGTGGCTATCCGGATGGTTTAAAGGGAGATGCCATCCCTTACTTCTCCAGAGTTCTGGCGATTATTGATTCTTATGAAGCCTTAATTTCCGATCGGATTTATCGCAAAGGAGTTGGGAAACAAGCCGCTTTAATGGAAATCAAAGCGAATGCCGGTACTCAATTTGATCCCGAATTGGTTGATGTCTTTATCAAAATCATGCAGGATCAAAACGGTCAGAGCATGGAAATGGATGATGACCTCAGTAAAAATATCATCAACCTTTCTGGTTCATCAAAGGAGTCCCTGGCAGGATGATGATAAGATGAAAAAATAACGTTAGACACGGTTTAAAATCCGGCAGATTTCTGCCGGATTTTTTTTTGTTTTTCTTCCCTCAAGGAAATCAACTTCTCAGAGAATGTTAACATTTGTCTAAAAGCCTATGATTTTAGCAAATCTCATTTTAAATTTGGCGTGCTAATTATGAACTTCACCAACGCCCTCTTCCTTCTGATGTGTCTTTTGGAAGCCTTTTGTTGGTGAACTGACGTTAATTCAAGTGTGATATCCAATGAAGCTCAAGATAAAAAACGCAAAAAAGATACTGGAAAAAGTTAATGTAACGGCTCAGGATTTAGGGGTGGAAGTCTATGCAGTGGGCGGCTATGTACGTGATGCTTATTTAGGTACCGAGGGTACCGATATAGATTTTGTGGTGGTTGGGGATGCCATCCAATTTGCCCGGATGTTCCGCAAAAAATTCGGAAGTAGTAAAGTGGTTACCTATCCGCGGTTCGGAACAGCGATGCTTTTTTTCACAGAACGGGATCAGGAACCACAACTTACCTGGAAATTAGAATTCGTTACCGCGCGGAGTGAGCATTACGATGAAAATTCTCGGAAACCTCATGTGCAAACAGCTGATCTGGCTTCGGATTTATCCCGCCGGGATTTTACCATCAACTGTATTGCCATGCACATTTCTCCGGAGCGATTCGGTGAAATCGTTGATCCTTTCAACGGTGTAGAAGATATTCACCAGAAAATTATCCGAACCCCTCTGGATCCGGTGGTTACTTTCAATGATGATCCCCTGAGGATCTTACGTGCCATCCGCTTTGCTACTCGTTTGCACTTCCAGATTGAAGAGGATACTTATCAGGCGATATTAAAAACCCGGGAACGGTTAAAAATTGTTTCCAAAGAAAGAATTACGGAAGAATTTAAAAAAATATTAATGGCAGATAAACCTTCCATTGGGTTAAGGTTGTTACGGGAAACCGGAGTTTCTTCCGTCATTTTTCCGGAGCTGGATAAGCTGGCTGGTGTTGAACAGAGGAAAGATTATCACCACAAGGATGTCTTCAACCACACGCTTCAGGTGGTGGATAACATCAGTAAAAAAACCGAGAAGTTTGAATTGCGGCTAGCAGCCCTGCTCCATGATATTGCCAAGCCCCAAACCAAAAAATTTGTGGAAGGAGTAGGGTGGACATTCCATGGTCATGAAGAACTGGGCGCTCGAATGGTAGAACGCATTGGACGAAGGATGCGTCTGCCGGTTAACACCATCAAGTATGTCCAAAAATTGGTTCGCTTACACCTTCGCCCCATTCAGTTGGTAGATGATACGGTCACCGATAGCGCCATTCGCCGATTGATGGTGGAAGCGGGTGAAGATATTGATGATTTAATGACCCTGTGTAGAGCAGATATCACCTCCAAAAACCCTCGAAAAGTGCAACGCTATCTTTCTAATTTTGACAAAGTAGAAGCCCGGATGAAAGAGGTGGAAGAAAAAGATCGCCTCCGGCAGTTTAAACCAGCTATCACCGGAAATGATATTATGAATCTGTTACAGATACCTCCTGGCCCTATGGTTGGCAAAATTAAACAGGCCATTGTCGATGCCATCCTGGATGGTGATCTGCCCAATACTTATGACGATTGTGTGGATTATCTCATGAAAATTAAAGATTCCTTTTTAAAGGAACAGGATCCAGAAACTTTGACGCAACAAAAGAAATAAATAGCATTTTTGGGGATAAGTTTAAGATGTTGAAACAATAAGTGCTTTTCATCGTCAATCATCATAATACGAGGTGGAACTATGAGCAAGGACAACCAAAAGGACAGAGAAAAAACATCTTCGCCCAAAGAAGAGGATGTACAGAAGGACCTGGAAAATATCTTAGATCAATTATCCGAACAGAGCAGCGCCAATACCAGTACTGCCACAACCTCCGAACAACAGGAAGAGGAAATCATCAAAAAACCCAAAGGTGTGGATGAGGAAGCCGAGAGTATTGAGGGCTTACTCGAGAAAATCACTGAGAAGAAAGACACTTCTCCACCGGCAAAGAAAGGGTTTTTCCAAAAACTCCTGGATTTTTTCCGGAAATGATGGCTTAAAAAGACTTGCGTTCTTTGGAGGTGTATGAGGTTAACCCGAAATGGGTTACAAGGAAGTTAAATGACGGCCCTCTCAGAGATAATCTTTGAAAGGTGCCGTATTATTTTCAACCGGTTCTGATAAATCATCTAAGACATATTAGCGTACTGAACACTCTGTTCTCTTTATCCCTGATGCAACCGTCTGGAGGTACTATGAAAGTATTGAGTTTGGTTTTTGTTTTGTTTTTTGTGTTGGGATTTTATCCGGTGGAAGCTCAATCAAAAAAACCCCTTACATTGAGGGATTGTATTCAGATCGCACTAGAAAACAACCCCAATATTCAAACTTCCCGCAATCTGGCAAAGATTGCCCGTTACAACGCAAAATCCTCTTTAAGTAACATTCTTCCCTCGGTTTCCATTAATGCCTCGGGAAGTCGGTTCCGAAGAGGGGATGCCACCACTCAGGCTGATGTTCCGATTACCCGAATTGACCCGGTTACCGGTGAACCGATCGTAATCGGATTTCGCAATCAGGAAGTTGTGAATCCGGGGTTTCAGCGGAATTCTTATAGCACCAGTTTGACGGTTTCTCAAAACATTTTTGATGGTGGTTACTGGTGGAATAGTATCCGCCGTAGCCGGGTGGATCGCATGGTAGCTGAAGAAGATGTCGATGTAAGAACCAACGAAATCATCCGCCTGGTGGCTCAAAATTTTTTCAATCTTCTCAAACAGGAAAAATTACTGGAAGTCTATCAACTGGCAGTGCAAAGAAGCAGCGATAATTTGACGAAAACCCAAAAGATGTTTGAACTGGGGTCGGTGGCTAAAATAGATGTTTATCGGGCTCGTGTTAATTTGGGCAATGATAAAATCTCCCTGATCAACCAACGTAATGTTGTGATGCAGGCAAAACAGGCCCTGAACATCTCAATGGGGTATCCTCCCAACCAACCTCTGGAAATTGAATCCGAATATCATCCTCAATATCAAATTCCACCATTGGAAGAATTGATTCAAACAGCCATGCAGCATCAGCCGGAACTGGTTAGAAGGGAACTTGATGTTCATTCCCAAAGACTGGCTGTAGCCCTGGCAAAGAGCACCTTCTTTCCTAATATTAGCGGATTTTTCTCCTATAGCCGGGATAACACCGAACTGGAAAAAATTTATACTGACATAAATCGAAACTGGTCGGTTAGCATGGGGGTACGCTTCTCTTTTAATCTCTTTAATGGATTTCAGGATCAGGTGAATTATCAGAATGCTAAAATCAATTTTAAAAATGCTCAACTGGCTCTGGAAGATTACAAACGTAATCTGATAGCAGACGTTCGAACGTTATATCAGAATTATATGGATTTACTGGAAATTATTGAAATAAATAAGGCTAATCTGGAGGCGGCTAAGGAAGAATATCGACTGGCGACGGAACGGTATAAGCTGGGTTCGGCAACTTCTCTGGATGTGAGGGAAGCCCAGGTAAATTTAACCGATGCCGAACGCATCGTGGTCTCCGCTGAGTACAATTTGATTATTACCTATGCAGAACTTCAGGAAGCTGTTGGGCTGATTCAAAAGGTATTTCAATAACTCCGGTTGTACATTTTAAAACCATTTTACAAAAGGGCAAACTGGAAGTTCCGGTTTGCCCTTCTTATTTTAATGGGATGATTAATCCTTTGAAAAGGTAGGCGTTCGGTAAAAAAAAAGCCCCTGTCTGACCTGATTAAATAAATTCTATAGGAGGGAGAATTTATGGAGGGAGTCAGACAGGGGCAAACCCAAATTAGGAATATCTATTTCAAATATCCAGTTATTTTCATTACATAACTATTATCTAAATTTCGACCAATTCCTGCATTTTTTCAGCTATTTTTTCAATCGATGGTATCACCGCGTTCATCAATCCGATATTGTAGGGTACTGGAACGTCCGGAGTGGCTAAACGTTCCACAGGTGCATCCAGATTAAAGAATGCCTCTCGTGCAACAATGGCAGCAATCTCAGCTCCAAAGCCGGCTGTCAATCCATCTTCATGAACGATTAAACAGCGCCTGGTTTTCTCCACTGAGTTGAGAACCGCAGATTTATCCCATGGGGAGAGGGTGCGCAAATCGATAATGTCTGCTTTTATTTTACTCTGTTGGGCTGCCAGTTCACACCGTTCTACCATGGCTCCCCAGGTAACCACCGTCAGTTCATCTCCCTCGGTGATGAATTTTGCCTTTCCCAGAGGGAGCATATATGAATCACCCGGATATGGACGACGAGCCCAGACCGCATCCAGCAAATGGCGATGTTCAAAAAAGATGGTGGGGTTATTACTCCGCAATGCCGCGCGGAGTAATCCCACGGCATCCTCGGCATTGGACGGAAAAATAACCTGCCATCCGATTCCATGAAGCCACATGACCTCGTTACACTCACTATGCCAGGGATCTCCCACCTTGGCAAATCCACCGGGCATGCGCACCACCATGGGGGCGGCAAAGCGATTGTAAGTTCTCCAGCGGATGGTACCGCAATTATCCAGTTGCTCAGTGGCCGGATCAGCATACTTTCTAAATTGAATTTCCGGTACGGGGAGTAAACCGTTTAAGGCCATACCGACCGCTCTGCCAATAATACCTTCCTCAGAAAGACTGGTGTCAAAAACCCGATCTTCACCAAATTTTTCCTGTAAGCCCATGGTTGCGGCATGTACCCCTCCCTTGGGACCAACATCTTCCCCGAAGATCAACATTCGGGGATTAAGAGCCATTTCCACTTCCAGCGTTCTGCGAATGGCAGTTAACATGTTGATCCGCGTGGGTTCCGGGTCGGGTGTCTCGGTTGAGGGGGGAAACTGAAAACCTTCGGGAAGTACTCCTCCCTGTTCTTGTAACTCGGGAGTGCCATCCGGGTTGAATTCTGAAAAAACGTAGCGAGTTGCTTCTTCGGGGTCGGGGTCCGGTCTTTGGAGAGCCCGCTCCATGGCTGCTCGAACTTCTTGCTGGACCTGTTCCTGAAGCTCAGTCCATTCCTGTTCGGAAAATAATTGCGGTACAAGGTAATCCTGTAATTTAATTAAAGGGTCATTTGCCTTTTCGTTTTCAATCACCTCCGGTGGTTTATAGGCCTGGGTATCCTGCCCGGAATGTCCGGAGAGGCGAGGGACATGGAGGTGAAGAAACATCACTCCCTTTCGCTGGCGAACAAAATCTACCCCCTCCTTAATGAGATGAGAGGCTTCCTCCGGATCGCTGCCATCTCCCTGCAAGATGGTTAAATTTTTAAAAGATGCTAAATTTTCAGATATGTTTCCACCCGGCGTTTGTTTATCGGCCGTGACGGAAATGGCGTATTGGTTATCCTCTATATAAAACAGCATGGGTAACTGGAGTGTTGTTGCCATTGTTAATGCGGACCAGAAGCCGTTAGTGGCAACGGAACCTTCACCACCCATAACCACCGAAATAGCATCTTTGAATTGTTTTTCTTTGAGTACCCGATATCGATATTCAATACTCTGCGCCCAACCAGCCGCGGGAGTATATTGGGACCCGACATCCCCGGCCATTGGTAGCACGGTTGCCCGACCCCGGGATGGAAGGTTGCAGACCACCCCAATATCTCTTCCGTTGCTATAACCTCCGGACTTGCCCATGGGTGCAGCGAGG
>RFIL01000233.1 GCA_003695285.1 Calditrichota bacterium | reverse complement strand
TCCCGGTGGCCGGTTGGACCGTTAACCACTGGCTTCGGGAGAACTCAACTGTGAGACTATCATGTAAATAAGCAGCATTAAAGGATACCTGAAGGCCGTCCGAGCCATCGGCATTTTCAATACCAATGGTGCTACTGGTGCCATCAAAAGTTCCTTGTAGTGATAAATATTGAAACCGGATTGTTCCATTAGCATCCAGGATTACCTGAGCATTTATTTGACCATTACCGGCAAAATCCTCATAATTAACAAATTGAACAATGAGTTGATTTCCACTGTTCTGATAATAAACGCTACCATTTATAGGCCGAAAATCATCCCAGCACCACGCCAGGATATTATCCGGGTCCGAAGTGCTGGGAATGGGGATATTATTATACTGATGGTAAGAATTGGGTGGACCAAACCCGATGAATCCATTAGAACCAATATAAAATTCAGTATAATCCTGACCATAATAACGAAATGTAAACCCTATAGGAAAAGGACCCACGTAATTGTCATCTGCCAGTCCAGAAACCAGGGTTCCCCCGTTTTGAATATCCACCCAATTAAAAACAGGTCCACCCGGCTCATCACTATCTCTCCAGATATAACCATAATTATCCGGTCCTCCGAGATTCATCGTAATGGGTTCACCTTTTCGGAAATCATCCTCTCCTTTCGGCAGGAGGGAATAAAATGCCTTTGGATAATGGGTAGGGCTCCGGGGTCTTCCACTGATCCCGGTAATATCCCAATTCAGATTGGCTGTCCCAAGGTTACTGAGGGTTAAAATTGAACTGGAAGAATCACCGCTTTGGAGAATAAAATTGAAAGAGGAAGGGCTAACAGCAATGTCAGGGACATCTATCCCCTGACCTTCAAGATGAAGATATGTTATTGTATCACCGGCATTCACAGTCAGAGTTGCTGTAACCCATCCGGTTACAGAGGGGATAAAACTCACACCTACTTCCTGCAATTCCCCACCTGGTATTACCAGAGAAGTGCTTTGTGGAATAAATGCCGTGTTATCAGATGAAAGGGTAATGTTTCGGGTCAGGGTATCATTGTTAAATATTTTGAAAAAAAGTTGTAGTGTATCCCCTACCCCCACCTGATTGAATGTTAATGAATCGGGTGCTACTGCAAAGGGGATTCCTTTTGTGATGACCAGAGCTTTAAAGGCATTTAAACGGCCATACCCGGTTTCATAGTCAAAACCCGGAGCTCCTATATCCACTGTTGATTGTTGAAGAATAGCTCTCACCTGAGAGTTGGTTAGATTGGGATTCAGGGTTCGGATCAGGGAAGCAACGCCTGCCACATGAGGAGTCGCAGCGGAAGTACCATTGAATGTATCGTAATAATCCCCAGTTGCAAAACCACCGGGGCCTACAATGTCAGTGGTATGGATTCTGACACCCGGTGCAATGAGATCGAGATCCGCACCATAACTACTTCCCCACCAGTATTCACCATCGCAGGATATCCCTGATTTTCGTTCATTACAGGGACTTAAGGCAGCCACAGCTATTACATTATTATAAGAGGCCGGATAAAATGGGGTGATGGTATTGTTGTTACCCCGGGCTGCAATCAGCACCGCATCCTGTGCATCCGCATAATCAATCGCATTCTGAAGAGTTATACTGTGCCCTCCTCCACCGCTAAAGGAGAGCACAGTCGCCCCATTATCTACCGCATAAATAAAACCATTAGCAACCCAGGCATTAGTCCCACCACCTGCTGCATCAAACACTTTCACAGGCATAATCTGACAATTCCAATTGATCCCTGCTATCCCAATGCCATTATTGCCTGAGGCAGCCGCAATGCCAGCACATGAAGTGCCATGACCATTATCATCCATGGGATCCGAGTCATTGTTTACAAAGTCAAAACCCGGGATAATTCTACCGGAAAATTCAGGATGAGTATAATCGATCCCACTATCAATGATGGATAAAATAACTGAAGAAGAGCCGGTTGAAACCTCCCAGGCTTCCGCCATATCGATATCACTATCTCTCACCCCGACCCGGGAACCATCAAAAGCGATGGCTTGACCGGAATTTTCCAGCGCCCATTGTAATGGAAATAGAGAATCATTGGGGCTGGAGGTGATATGCATGATTCTATTGGGCTCTGCGTAAACAATTTCCGGTAACCGAGCAAGGGCGTTGGTCAGTTCAATGACGTCCATGGAACTCGGAAATTTTAAGAGGTAAGTTCGAGAAAGTCCCAGGGAATCATCCAATTTCTTATTTCGAGGAGGGGAATAATATAAGGGGGAGAATTCATACACCTGAAATTTCCAGAGTAAACCATCGATTGAAGGAATTGCAGTGGTCACAGAGGAACTGCCATGTTTTATATCCAATCTGGCGGCTGTTTCCTGAGTCACTTGCAGGATCAGTTCTCCCTGCACCCATTCTTTGCCATCAGCAGAAAATAGTTGAACCCAGGGGACAACACACAGGATAGCCAGTAATAGCCATTTCACATAAAAATCCTAACCACAATTGTAAATGAAAATTATTGGTTAAAATAGCCATTAAGACCTTGAAAATTTATTAACAATGTGTTAAAATTTGTTTATCAAAATTAGAATCTATTAATCATTGCATAAATCAAGTATCCACTTCGGTGGACAGTACCAATAAAGCAAGGAATAAATTGGATAAGGGCTATGGTCATCATCTTATCATAGCGCTTTATACCAGAAGGGTAGATACGTGTTTATAATAAAAGCATTTATCAATCTTATTACTTCAATCACATATTTCTATCCACCGTCGACGATATTTACATAAAATGTTTTTGACAAAAAGCATCAGAAGTTATCAAAGTACTATCTCACAACTTTAAAAGTTCGTTACCTTTAGGGCACCCGGGGAACTAAATTCGTTTTAACTTCAGGATGGTAAGATGCGTATTCTGATAATTGAGGATGAATCTCCACTGGCCAATTTTATCAAAAAAGGTCTGCAGGAGTCCGGTTACGTAGTGGATGTTGCAGAAGATGGCCGAAGTGGGGAGTTTATGGTGAATGAAAATCATTATGATCTGATATTATTGGATTTATTGCTCCCGGATAAAGATGGTACCGATCTATGCCAGGGATGGCGTAAAGCTGGTATAACCACTCCCATCATTATGCTAACCGCGAAAGATGATAAAGAAGATATCATCCACGGGTTGGACTGCGGAGCCGATGACTATGTGGTAAAACCTTTTTCCTTTGCCGAATTATTAGCTCGTATTCGAACCATTTTACGCCGCACCTCCATGACACCTGCGACCTCCAAATTAACCATCGATGACCTGGAAATGGATTTGACCCGGAGAGAAGTTACCAGAGGTCATCAGAAAATTCATCTCTCGGTAAAGGAATTTTCATTGCTGGAATTTTTATTACGGAACAAAGGGCGCGTTTGTACCAAGACTGAGATTCTGGAACATGTCTGGGGTTACTTTTTTGAGACCAACACTAACATTATTGAAGTAACCATTAATCATTTGCGAAAAAAATTAAATTGTGGCTCCAGAAGGGCGTTAATTCACACTGTCAGGGGAGTTGGTTATATCATTAAGGAATGGGAAACCATGGAATGAAGTGGTTTTATTTCATTGTAATAATACTTTCCGTGTGGTGCTCATCCGGGAGTAGCCAGGAATTTGTGGGACCTCGAGGCTTTTTAACATTAGAAGCTGAGATTTCCAATCGGGATTCTGTTGCCAGACGGGGCACATTTGATCTTCACCATTTCAATTTATTCGGCAATTATTTACTCACTCCACGAGCACGAGTATTTGGTGAAATCGAATGGGAACACGGCACGGATACCGAACGGAATGAACCCGGTGGTGAGGAAAAGGGGATTGTTCGAATAGAACGTGCCTGGTTTGAATATCGGTTCTCCCACTTGGCAATTCTGCGGCTGGGGAAATTTTTAACTCCTTATGGTATCTATAATGAAATCCATGATGCTGCACCGGCCTATGATAGTAGCATACTTCCGGTCTCCGTATACGGTTTACATCTAAATCCCTTTGGTAGCCAGCAACGTCTTTATCCCAAATTTTCTCTGGGGCTCCTCTTTTCGGGCAATGTGGAATCCGGAAATTATCAGTTGCTTTATAAGTTTTTTCTCAGCAATGGTCGTGGTAAAAATCCTTACGAACAGGATGACAATAAAAACAAGGGTGTAGGTCTCAGGGTTCAATTGGTATTACCCTGGCCGGATTTAAAGCTTGGCTATTCATTCACCACTGACAAGAATGGGCTGGTCTTTAATACACGACAAACATCCCACTTGTGGGATATTCAATATGAATATAAAAACTGGCGTCTCCGTGGGGAAATTGCTTCCTCCCACCTTGAAGGAATAGGTTCTGCAATTCCGGAATTTACTCCGCTGGGGATCTGGGGAGAAATAGCATTTCTTCTGTTTGGTCGCCAGACAATCTTGTGTCGGTATGATTATTTTGATGCCACCAGGACCGCTTCCAATGATCTGGAGCGTGACATAATGATAGGCACCAGCATACAACTGATCAAACAACTCGTCGTCTGGAAGGGGGAGATACATTATTGGACCGTCGATCAGGGTCCACGCCGAAATTATGTTCTGGCGATCTCATCTTTGGCGGTAACTTTTTGACGAATTAGAGTGCGAATGAAAAATTTCAAAAACACCAAAATATTTCTCTGGACTCTATGTTTGATTGCCGGAGTTCTATGGTTTCCTGAGAATGTCTCTGCCCAGATTGTAGTGGTAGTTCCTGCCAACAGTTATATTGACAGCCTTACAATTACCCAATTAAAAAAGATATTCAAGGGGAAAGCAATTGCCGAAGGACAGCAGTCCCCCATTCAAATAGTGGAATATGCCAGTGTTAGCGACCGCTTTTACAAGGCTTTATATGGCCAAAGCGCGTATGCCATGGGAAAATACTGGTTACGAATGATCTTCTCTGGAGAACGCGTTCTTCCACCCAAGAGTTTTACCTCACCTGAGCAATTCGTACGATTCATGCAGGAACATTACAATTCCATTGGTTTTTTGCCGCTGGATGTTTACAAAAGTATCGACAAATCACTGGTTCGACATGTTTTTATCGATGGCAAACGATTTGATGATCCCCAGTACGTATTTAAATAACCCCATCTCGCTAAAATTTTAACAACTCCTTGATAGAGATGAAATTTTCATTAAAATCATTTTTCTGGCCTCTGAGAATAAAATTTGTCTTTCCGGTGGCAATCTCGCTCCTTTTTATGTTATTTCTCATCAATTACTTTTTACAAGACCGTTACAAAAAATCGTTGATAAATGCTTATCAAAAAGAGGCAATACGTACCTCCGAGCTATTTTCTGTAGCCATCGAATTCGCCCTGGAGCAACATAATTTTCAACTCCTGTTGAGCACTCTCCAGAACGCTAAATTTGATCCCAACATGCTGGGGATTCTGGTGTATGATGAACATCTTGAACCCCTCGCAGAGTACAATCCACATAACATCACTCCCCCTGCTTTAGCCACACTTCCGAACACCTTTATCACCTCCGACAATTCGAAACTTTTTGTAAAGCGCCCAATCCATGATGAAAATAATTCCACCACCGGTGTACTGCTAATTGCCTATGATTTAACCAATCTAAATGAAGATATCGATCAGAATCGCTATATTACCATTATTTTTACCATCATCGCCTTTCTGCTGGGGTTAATGATATTGCTTCAGATTTCTCATCACATCACCCACTCTATTTTTAAACTCCATGAACAAATGACCAGCATTATCAAGAAGGGAGAATATAAAGGAGAGGTAGAGATTACCAGCAATGACGAAATTGGCCAGTTAGGGAGGGCGTTTAACACAATGATGGAAGAAGTACGGGTGAGACACCAGAAGTTGGTTGAATCACAGAAGCGATATCGACGCGTTAACAAGAAACTTCAGGAATTAAATCAGCTAAAAACAATTTTTGTCTCCGATGCCTCTCATCACTTAAGAACACCGTTGACCATTATTCGTGGAGAAATTGAAGTGACCCTTATGAGAAGTCGAAGCGCAAAAGAATATCGTAAAACTCTGCAAACCATTTACAATGAGACCATTAATCTCATCAACATCGTTGAGAATCTGTTAACTCTGGCCAAGGGAGACACCGGCAAATTGGTGGTGATGCAAAATACCGTCGACCTCTCTTCTATCTGTGTCAATCAATTACAGCATGCCCTTCCGATGGCGAAAAGAAAAGGGATTACGATAAAAAAGAAAATACAAAAAAATTGTTTTGTATTTGGAGATCCATTACGTTTAGCAGAAATGATTTTTACCTTACTGGATAATGCCCTATCTTATACACCGGAAGGAAAAAATATTGAGGTGGAAATCTCAAAAGATAGCAATGGAATTTTATTTCGGGTAAGGGATCAAGGAATCGGAATACCCCGGCAAGAGATTGATAAAATTTTCGACCGTTTTTATCGGGCTACCAATACCCGGAAAACGTCACATGGTACTGGATTGGGGTTGGCCATTTGTAAACTGATTGTAGAAGCTCATGGGGGAACGATAACGGTTCATAGCAAAGAAGGGGAAGGCACAACTTTTGAGGTTCGCCTGCCTGCATTACAACCCCGCCCTCCTGAAAAAACATCCCGATTTTCGGTCGATGTAGGTGAAGAACAAGAAGAATAAAAGGGTACACAACTTGTTATGGCAAAACCCAAACATGTATACATCTGTCAACAATGCGGATATCAATCCCCAAAGTGGTTGGGGCGCTGTCCTGACTGTGAAGGTTGGAATACCTTTATAGAGGAGGAAATTTCCCCGCAGACCCCAAAAGCCGGCAGTGCTCCCAAAACCAATCCCATCCCCCTTTCTCAAATATCAGACATCAATCTGGAAAATCGTATTTCCACCGGGATCGATGAACTGGACAGAACTCTGGGAGGTGGCTTGTTACCAGCTTCAGTCATTTTGCTGGCTGGTGAACCGGGTATCGGAAAATCGACATTGTTACTTCAGATGGCAGAACATCTGCTTCATAAGAAACAAAAGGTACTCTACATCAGTGGTGAAGAATCCCCACAGCAAATTAAGAACCGGGCCACCCGTCTTAAAGCTGCGAAATCTGAATTACTCATTCTTACCACGACCGACCTGTCCGATATTCTTTATCACATCACCAACTTGAAACCCGATGTGGTGATTGTGGACTCCATTCAGGCAGTATATAATCCGGAGTTCAGTGGTGCACCCGGTAATGTTGGTCAGGTGCGCGAATGCGCAGCGCGTTTATTTCAACTCGCCAAGGAACAATCCTTTGCCCTGTGGCTGATCGGACATGTCACCAAAGAGGGAGCCGTTGCAGGTCCCAAAATTCTGGAGCATCTGGTGGATGTGGTAATATATTTTGAAGAGAACACCCGTCAACATCGAATTATCCGGGCGGTTAAGAATCGCTTTGGTGCAGCCAATGAACTGGGAGTGTTCGAGATGCGACACAATGGGTTGCATGAAGTGAAGAATGTATCGGAATTGTTTCTCACCCCGGACCAATCGCTCAGGAGCGGGAGTTCCATTGTCTGTACATACGAAGGTAGTCGCCCTTTGTTGGTGGAAGTTCAGGCGCTGGTGAATCGCTCTAACTATGGCACCCCACAGAGAACCGTCAGCGGATTTGACTATCGACGGTTATCTCTCCTATTAGCCATTCTGGAGAAATATTGTCATCTCAATTTTGGGCTTTTTGATGTATTTGTTAAAGTAGCCGGTGGGTTGAGGATTGATGATCCGGGAATTGATCTGGGAGTCGCAGCAGCTCTATACTCCAGCCGGCTGGATCAGCCCACTGCACCTGACACCGTTTATATCGGGGAACTGGGCCTGGGAGGTGAAGTACGACCGGTTAGTTTTATTGAAAAAAGGCTGCAGGAATCAATGAAGATGGGTTTCAAACAGGTGTATCTGCCTGCCGGAAATTTACCCGATTCCCAATCCCGAAAAAAATATAAACTCCTGCTTTCGCCGGTGGAAAAGGTGAACGATTTACTCTTGCCCCGGGAATAGTACATGAGGATTGCACTGGTTCACACCCGTCTGATGCGGCGCGGAGGATTAGAAAGACGGCTCTTTACCTACATGGAAGAATTTCGGAAAGCCGGACACCAGGTAACGATTATTGTTCATCGGCGAGACAGGAACATCCAGTTGCCGCCGGATGTTCGGTTGATTTACTGGAATTTGAACCTCATCCCAAAACATTTCCGCATTATCGTCTTCGATCACCTTCTGGGGAAATTGGTCAAAAAAGAAAAATTTGACTTTGTATTTTCTCTGGCCCGCACCAGTCATCAGGATGCTGTGTTGGTTCCGGGGAATCACCTCGGTTTTCTAAAATCCAAAGGTCGGGAACCCAAATCCATCAGTGATAAAGTTCAGGTGATGATGGACAGACGAGCATACCATTCTCCGGGTAAACTTCTCGCTTGCTCAAAGATGATGAAAGAGGAAGTCATGGAATTGTATCATGTTCCAGCAGAGAAAATCGAGATTCTATACCCGCCAATCGATCATACCAAATTTCATAGTGGCCTGAGGCAGAACCGTTGGCAACTGCGCAGAAAATACCAATTCGATGATCAGAAAAAAACATTTTTGTTTGTATCCTCCAGCCACTATCGAAAAGGCTTGCCTCTGTTGTTGGAGGTATTCTCAGAGCTACGGGATGCCCCAATGGAACTGGTTATTGCCGGGGTAGGAAAGGTATCCACATCGCTTCCCAATGTCAAAAATCTGGGATTTATCCGGGAGACCCAGGAACTATATGCGGCTGCAGATTTTCTGGTATTGCCTGCCATTTATGAACCATTCGGTCAGGTGGTCGGGGAAGCCATCATGTCTGGGACTCCGGTCATCATCTCACATATGGTGGGAGCAAAAGAGATTGTGAGCAATAAGGAAGGTATCATACTCCCCCATTTTCAGCCCCGGCAATGGAGAGAGGCACTGCTTGAGGCTTGTGAGCGACAATTTGACATCTCTCCTGATTTTGCCGCCGAACATCAGCTTCGGCTTCAGGACCATATCAACCACATTCTGACCTATGCCCGGGAGATACAACATCATAAAAGAGGGATGGAACTCCCTCACTAAACATCATCCCTCGATTGCAGCCTTTTACTTCTTGCGGGGCTTCATCTTTTCAAAAAGGGCTTTCAACTGTTCTCTGGGCATCATTTGGGCAACAAAATTAAACTGACCGGCTTGTAAACGCTCTCCGCCATCAATGTTCACACATTCTCCGGTTAAATATTCGGACATATCGGACATCATAAAAACAGCCAGATTGGCCAACTCTTCCGGTTTGCCGTATCGGTGGAGTGGATGACGCTGGAGATAAATTTTTTCAAATTCCGGAGATGGCATCAGCCGTTTCCAGGCGCCTTCGGTTGGGAACGGACCGGGGGCAATAGCGTTGACTCGGATATTATAAGTAGCCCACTCATAGGCCAGGGTGTTGGTCATGGCATACACTCCGGCCTTGGCGCAGGCAGAAGGTAACACAAACGCTGAACCGGTCTGTGTGTAGGTGGTGACAATATTCAGAATTGTCCCCGGTTTCTTTTTTGTGATGAGTTGCTTCCCAAAATGTTGACTGCAGTTAAAGGTACCATGCAAGACGATATCCACCACAGCTTTAAATCCATTGGGAGAGAGGTCTTCAGAAAAGGCATAAAAATTTCCGGCAGCATTGTTTACCAACCCATTTAAAACTCCATAACGTTCATTGAGTCGTTCAATCATCTCACCCACAGCATCATAATCACGAACATCCACCACGTGATAGGCACATTCCGGGTTGATTTTCTGCAACTCTTCTAAAGCCTTCTGGAGCCGTTCTTCAGTTCTGCCACAAATGGCTACATTAGCTCCCTTCTCCGCAAATGCTTTCGCCATCACCAGTCCAAGACCACTCCCCCCACCGGTCACCAGAATTGATTTTCCTTTTAATGTGTCAGATGTAAACATTTTTCGATTCCTTTCTTTTCTCATACATGATAAATCATAAGAGTGAACCCGGCCATCCAATTCCATAACCGGGTTCATTCTTAAAGAATGTTCAATTAATTGAGATTATGCGGCATAATGTTCCAGTAATGCCACCAGAAAATCCCAGAATTTCTCAACGGTGGAAATCTGGACCCTTTCGTCCGGAGAGTGGGCACCCAGTATGGTGGGCCCAAAGGAAATCATATCCATCCCCGGGAATTTATCCCCGATGATACCACATTCCAGACCGGCATGGATGGCTTTGACTTCCGGCTCCTTTCCATAAAGAGCCATATAAACATCCTTCGCCACCTGAAGTACCGGTGATTCCGGATTGGGCTGCCAGGCAGGGTATCCGTTTCCGTGATGAACCTCAGCACCGGCTAATTGGCCAATAGCTCCTACCATGTCCGCTACATCTTCCAATTCTGACCCCACCGAACTTCTCTGACTGGTTAACACACTCACCTGAGTGTCGCTTGTTTTGACCACTGCCAGATTGGTGGAAGTCTCTACCAGACCGGGAACCGCATGACTCATACCCAGAACGCCATGAGGTAATCCATACAAGACCCCTAACACTTTCTGTTGAAATTCACGTGTAAACACTTTTTCCGGAGCGTCAACATTATCGGTGCTGACTTCAACAAATACATCTTTATCAACCAGAGCAAATTCATTTTTATAGATTTTTTGATACTCAGCGGCATGGGAGATTAATTCACCCATCTTATCTGCCGGCACATACAGGATGGCATCACATTCCCGCGGAATGGCATTATGCTTACTACCACCATCAATATGAGCCAATCGAATCTCCATCTTCTGGTTCACATGCCATAAGAAGCGAGTCAGAAGTTTGATGGCATTTCCCAACCCCTCATGTATCTGAAGTCCGGAATGACCACCCTGAAGACCTCCGACCCGTACCCGTGCCGTTTGATATCCCTGAGGCGGGGCTTCGGTTTCCAGTTTCAGGAAAAGCTCGGTATCCTTTCCGCCTGCACATCCAATATAGATAGCGCCATCTTCCTCGGAATCCATATTTAACAGAATTCGGCCTTCCAGCATATCCTCACCCAACTGAATAGCCCCTGTCAATCCCGTTTCTTCATCAATCGTAAAAAGAAACTCCAGCGGACCATGTTTGATGGTTGAACTTTCCATCACAGCTAAAGCGGCGGCCACTCCAATGCCATTATCCGAACCCAGGGTGGTGCCATTGGCTTTTATCCAATCTCCATCTCGAACCAGCTTAATCGGATCTTTGCTAAAATCATGTTCTACATCTTTATTCTTTTCACACACCATATCCAGATGCCCCTGAAGCACAATCACGGGAGCATTCTCATTTCCGGGAGTGGCTGGTTTTTTGACCACCACACTACCGGCAGCATCGATTTTATATTCCAGACCATTGCGCTCCGCAACGCTGATAACATACTCCCTTACCTTCTCTTCATGTTTCGAACATCGGGGAATCTGACTGATTTCATAAAAATGATTCCAGAGTTCCTGGGGTTTTAATCCCTCAATCACTTCTTTCATGAAAGCCTCCTTAAGTAGGTTTTTAATTGAAGTTGCTGTTATTCATTCACAGACGTTTTGTGGTAGAGACCATCGTTACATTACCCGAGCAATTTACACGCTGGAACCCTGTTTTTCAACTGATGATAAACTTTATTACTCTTTGGGAGGCGTTTATCGTTTTTTAAACGCCTCCCGGTTGTTTGAAAAGATCAGGAAGAAAATGCACCTGAGGGAGATTAAGAAAGAGACGAACACCGGTTATTCCCCAACATGTAATCGAACCCCTTCGGAATGAGCGGTGAACTCCGGAGCGTACATGCACTGGATGGTGGTAATCCCGTTAGAGAAATCACCTTCATGGGTTACCCGGAGTGGATATTCAAATACATAGGTGCCTTTGGGCAGGTAATCAAAGAAAAAGTTGGTTGAGGCATCCCGGGTACTTTCGTAATAGCCCAATCCTCCCTTATATTTATATCCCGAAAAAACATTTACCGGCTCCAGAGCGGCGGCACGCATATCCTTCATATGGACAAATTCCATGTCACGATCAACGCGTAACTCTATCCGTACCTTTAACAAATCGCCAGGTTTTAATGGGGTTTGCTTTGTTATCGGTTTTAAAACCGGGCCTTCCGGGGTGTTCTGTTGAACGAACAGGCTTTTCTTTAAACTAAGAGGTGTTTTATGTGAAGTGATTTTATCCAGTTGTTCAAAATATTGCCAGTAAAGAGCCCCCCAACCCGGACCTTCACTAAATTTTTCAACCTGAACCTTTCCCATTTCTGGTTGAACCTCTGATCCGTCCCAGGAGACTTTAAAATATCCACTCCCTGCTTCCACCTGATCCAGCTTCTTCGGATCCACCACTTCTTTGCCAATCCGGATTTTAACTTCAGGGGTTACACTCAACCATTCCTGTCCTCGAAGCAAC
>RFIL01000029.1 GCA_003695285.1 Calditrichota bacterium | reverse complement strand
CTGATGCCTGTGGGTTCCAAATGGGAACTCTATATTCCTGCAGAGTTAGCTTATGGTGAACGAGGGGGCGGAAATGTTATCCCTCCCAATGCCACCTTAATTTTTGAAGTTGAATTGTTAGACATTCAGAAAAAATAAGTTATGCGGTCTCAATAGTCATTCGTTGCCGTTCAGTAAAGAAAAAAATTACAAAGTCCGGGTTCCATTCTTGGGTGGAATTCGGGCTTTTTTTTTAGGGTTATTGGGAAATTTGGTCGAAACGAATCAGATATTCCTTAATTATTTTCAATGCAATTTGTTGAAGTGGGTTTAAGTCACGGATGTCAGTGATTTCCAATTGATGGGGGAAGGCTTTCAGGGTATATTGGTTGGAAGTGATAATTTCATGTATTACCTCGGGCGT
The DNA here is from genome assembly GCA_003695285.1 of Calditrichota bacterium. Taxonomy (GTDB): domain Bacteria; phylum Calditrichota; class Calditrichia; order RBG-13-44-9; family J075; genus J075. The sequence continues at coordinate 4,585 of RFIL01000029.1, read as the reverse complement.
GATGATTAAATGATGGAGCCCTAACTGCCCTTTTAGCTGAAGCGTTTGCAAAAAAAGCTCATCCCAATCCAGCAGTTCCCAGGGCAGGCAATGGTTGTCTTGGTGGCTTTGCAGATTGGGTTCAATCCTTACATTTTTGCCGGAGGTGAGCTGAAAAAAACGTGGGCGCACATCGATGATAAGGTCTTTCATTAACTCCGCTTTCACAAAAACTTTACGGATGGATTTTTTCCTCTCACTTTTCTCTTTTCTGCTCGGGGGTTCATATTGAGAGGAATATTTTCTACCCTTAACATCTTCCGGTGAGATTCCCTCTTCCACGATTGCCTTCAGGAAAGAATTCAAATAATCAGCATTCAGCCCAAAGATGTACAGAGTTTGAAGCAGCTGGATATGGGGTGGGGCTGATAACTCTCTTCGAAGTGAAAAATTACGACCTTTTAAGCGTATCCCCCTCCCAAATAACTGAATAATCTGAGGTCCTTCACCTTTTCCGGTATTCATCAGAACCATATTGGAAACGCGCCAGCTATTCCAGCCTTCAACAAATTTTTTAGCTCCGATGAGCACATTAATGGAACTATTGAGATGATTAATGGAACGGAATAACGAGTCACTGAAATAGTCTGGTTTCAGAGAAAATTGAAATTTATTTAAGAGTCGTTTCAGGGCAGAAAGATCGCCCACTTGAATGACCCCGAAATACTCATCTGAACCCGACAATTTTAAGCCGAGTTCTCCCTGAGCTCTCAGAATCTCATATACTTCAAGTTGTCCCTGCCCCTTAAAAATGTTCTGAAGGATCGATGAAACTTCTGGAATAGTGATGGATAAGTTGCCTGCCATCTCATTTAAGAACTGTGACAAGGCAGAAGAAGGGGCTTCTGAAGATGTAAGAAGATTTTGTATTTTCTGATTCACTTCTTCGCGTTTTTCAAAAAGCTCTCGAAAAAAGAGAAGCACTCTCAGGACATCGGATTCTAATTTTTCCCCTGTTACCCGATTTCCAACAAATGCCCATAACGGTTTTTCAAGATAATATTCCTGAACCTCGTCATTATGTAGATAAAACTGATTAAGCTGGAGATAAAAGGTCAACAAACTGCTCAACAACACTTCTTCCTGTTGACGACTGGAGTATCGATTGGTCTTTAAATTTACCGTATAGAAAGATTTTCCATAACTATCGGCGAAGAAAAATTGATAGGAGTAGTCAAATAGAATGGCTTTTGAATATTCCTCGAGAAGAAAAGGATTTTTCGAAATGACAGGTCCAAAGGTTGCGCTGTATTCAATGATCATCCCCGATTCGCCCAGGCGTTCTCGGAGAGTCTTCCAACGCTTTTCCTCAGTTGCCTGTCCTTTATGCCCTTCATCAATAAAAACCAGGTTTTGCCCCTCAAATGCCGAAACATCAATCCGAACACCACGATTGCTTCGCTCTTCCATCAGCTTATGGATATCAATAACCAGAACAGCATTATCATTGACAGCAAGCTGGCGTTTATTTCCTTCGTATAAAACCGATTGAATACCACTCAATCGAAGCTCCTGATGATGCTGATAGGACATCCCTTCATTGGGGGTGATAAGTAAGATGTTATCCCATCGGATGGGGGAATATTTTTGAATTTGCCAGTAATGAATATGCATCAGAAGGGTTTTTCCACTCCCGGTGGCCATCCAGAAGGCAATTTTATTCAGATCCGATATCGTGAATGAAGAAACAGGAGATTTGAACATTGATTGATGAGCATTCAGGAAACGATTTAATTCCTCAATAAAGCGCTCAGGTTGATGGTATCTCCAATCCAGGAAGATTTCACTGAAGAGAATGGCCAGCACCTGAAAATATTGAAGCGTAAACTCTGGTTGCCTCCGTGTTTTTTGCAGGCGTAGTTGATATGTTTCAATCGCTTGTTGATAATTCCAGAATTGTTCTTCTGAAAAATAAGTTTTTCCATGATGGTAAAGACGTTCCCAGAAAGCAGGGGTAATATTTCGTTGCTGATCCAGAGTAGGGGAGAGGGAGGATAACAGTTCACCGGTTGAAGCTGCCCCAAAGATGTTCAAAAAAAATCGATTGAGAATGAGGTGTTTTTGAAGATTCATTAAGCTAAAATCCATTCACCGATGAGTTGTTGCACTGTCATTTTGGTCATCTCGGAAAAAGGGATGATAATCCGTTGTTCCTGCCTCCTGGGATCAAAATATGAAGGTTGACGAGCCTCTTTTTCAACCTCCTGAAGAAAATTATAGACATAGCAGTGTTCAGTATCCTGATTCGGAAAACACACCAGAAAAAAATTAATCCCGGGATCAGAGGTGTTTTTTAGGACATCCAGAACAATCTCCCGAAAGGAAAGATATTGGCCCTGCCCGATACTCCCTCCTGTTTGAGTATACAGTTTTTCTTCCACCAGAGTGAGAGATTTTTTTTCTTTATTGACAATCATGAAGTCAATATCAGTGCTGGCAACTCTTCCGAATAGTTCCTGGCGGAGAAAGCGACTGAGGGGAGTGACATCTTCAGATTCCGGAACGACTGCAGTGCTGTGCTTTAATTCCTCTTTGCCATTGCAATGCAATACTTTTAATAGAAAAGTAGCCAATTGTGTGCTGTGGGTGAATTCCTCTACTTTATCTAACTGTAAACTGCGGAGAAGAATTTTGTTCTGGTGAAACCAGCAATTGCCCAGTTTTAAACTGTCCCGAAAAAAGGGGCGAAGTTCTTTCAGTGAATCATCGTTAAATGCTTTTTCATCGAAACATTCCCGAAGGAGAAGATATCGAGAATCAGGATTGGGGTTAAAACGTTTAATGCAGGTAGCCAGAAACAAATTTTCATATAGATGAAATTTTAAATAATTTTTCAAAATACTTCTTCTGGTTCCAAATATTTCATCTTTGACCGGCTTTGTCATGTGTGAAATCCAGTTAAGGTTTAATTGAACGGAGTGAATATAACATAAAAAATAGTTACGCAGCAATATCTCTGTTCGAAAAAATGCCGGAAACTTTTGGACAGCATCTGAATCTAATTTTATTCCATGGATTGGTAAGTGCTAATTTCAGTGCACCCGGTTGCTTAATTTTTATAGATTTAATAAATTTAGGGTTGTTTTTGGTGATAGCAAAGGAGGTGCTATGATACGGATCGCCATGTTGTCACCAATTGCCTGGAGAACGCCACCTCGCCATTATGGTCCCTGGGAATGGGTTGTCAGCCAATTGACAGAAGGATTGGTGGAAAGAGGATACGACGTCACTCTGTTTGCCACCGGGGATTCACAGACAAAGGGAAAACTGGAATGGGTCTGTCCCCGGGGATATGAAGAAGATACCTCAATTGATCCCAAAGTCTGGAGCAGTCTTCACATAGCCAATCTCTTCGAAAAGGCGGAACAATTTGATCTCATTCACAACCATTTTGATTTTTTACCGCTTACATATTGCGGATTGGTCAGCACTCCGGTGCTTACAACCATTCATGGATTTTCATCGGAAAAAATTTTACCGGTATATAAGCGTTATAACCATCGTTCTTATTATGTGGCCATCTCAGAAGCTGATAAAAACCCGGAGCTGGATTATATTGCCACTATTCATCATGGTATTCCGGTAGAGGAATATCAGTTTTATCCTGAATCAGAAAATTATCTACTCGTTTTTGGTAGAATCCATCATGATAAAGGAGTTTATGAGGCGATACAGGTCGCAAAACGACTGAATATCCCTCTCGTCATCGCCGGAATTATCCAGGATCAACAATATTTCGATACAAAGGTAGCACCCTTCATTGACAATGATAAAATAAAATACATTGGTCCGGTGGGTCCGGAAGGAAAGTCTGAAGTTCTGGGAAAAGCCCTTGCGCTCCTTCATTTAATCAATTTTGATGAACCTTTTGGGATTAGTGTGATTGAGTCTTTAGCCTGTGGAACACCGGTTATAGCCGTAAATCGAGGCTCTATGCGGGAAATTATGGTAGATGGTGAAACGGGATTTCTGTTGTCGCATTGGGAAGAGGCTGTGGAGAAGCTGAGGGATATCTCCCTAATTTCCCGGCGGAGATGTCGGGAGTATGTTGAGGAGCATTTTCATGTAAAGCAAATGGTGGAGAAGTATATCGAAGTATATCAAGAAATAACAAGTTAGTATCAGTTTTGTTAAGTTTGTGCAATCACTTTGAGGGATGAGGTGGTGTTCGGGGTAATGCTCTAAGGAGAAACGCCGAATACTGTACTTGAAAGATTTTGAAATTCATCTGACTCTGTTGAGGTGTGCAAACATGAGAGGTGAGAATGATGAAGGTGATTGCTCAACGTTTTCCTGCAATTGTGATTCGTCCGGATCCCCGAAGAGTTCTGTTTCGGCCGTTTAGTCCCAGAACTCAAGAACAAGCCCTCCGGATCATCGCCCGGATTATGGCCCTCTCTGAAGAAGAGGTTGAAGAGCAACTGAGTAATGTAATGGAAGAATTTGGTGGACGTCACCAGAGACTGGAAGATTTCTTATTACGACGGTTTGAAGCCATCAAACACTACCTGATGACCGATAAACCCTTAACAAATTCCCGGAAACT
>RFIL01000232.1 GCA_003695285.1 Calditrichota bacterium | reverse complement strand
TCCGGATGGTTTACGATACGGGCGGTTGGAGTCGGTCGCCATTTTCGTGGCTATATTAACAATCAACTCCTCACCCATGGACATGCAAAGCCCCTTCCTTCTGGCCAGGTGGGTTTTAAAATGGACGGTAAAGGAAAAGTCATGCTTAAAAAGCTAAGAATCAGTCCCACTCAATAAATTCTGAACGGGGGAGGATGAGCAGACCGAACTTCATCCTCCCTTTTCTTGATGTTGCTAATCGAACATTATTCTTCAACCCTTGTAGATTATTCTACAATCTCACCATAGCCGATATTTTTTACTCCATTGTTAACTTGTGTGTAACTCGCTTAATTTATTGCAATTAACTATGGTTTGTTGTTTTTGGCACCCCATTTGTCTTATGAAGGCTCAAATCAAAAACCTTTACGGAGGTGCAAAATGTTGCGAATTAAAACATTGTCGTTATCACTAGGGCTTTTTTTCAGTCTCAGTTTTGTGCTTTGTGTGCTATATGGATTGCTGACCCCGAGCAGTCTTCATATGCATCCATTTTTGGAGGCGGTATTGCCTGGTTTTCGATGGATATCCATTGGAAGTTTTCTATTAGGGCTCATTGAAAGCTTCCTGTGGGGAATTTACATCGGTATGGTCTTTACCCCAATCTACAACTTTTTTAAGAAACAGGAGATGAAGACTCAGAAACCACTTCAGGAGGAGTTATGAGAAATTCACATTCATCACATACAGAACATGCTCATTCCATGGGACATAACGAGCACCAGGAACATGAGCATCATCACAACCATCATGACCATCATGCTCATATGGTGGAAGATTTCCGGAAGCGATTCTGGATATCATTAATTGTAACGATCCCCATTTTATTGCTGTCTCCACTGATTCAGCAATTTCTGGGTCTGGGTGAAATATTAAGATTCCCCGGAAGTTTTTATCTGATGTTCATTCTATCCTCATTTGTATTTTTTTATGGTGGGTATCCCTTTTTAAAAGGGATGGTGGATGAACTCCGAGCCAGAACGCCCGGTATGATGACTCTGATTGCGCTTGCGGTGGGTGTCGCCTACCTCTATAGTAGTGCAGTCGTTTTTGGATTAACCGGGAAGATGTTCTTCTGGGAACTGGCAACCCTGATTGACATCATGTTGTTGGGGCATTGGATTGAGATGAAGTCCGTCATGGGAGCTTCCCGGGCTCTTGAGGAACTTGCCCGATTAATGCCCTCAGATGCGCATAAGCTTTCACCAGATGGCAGTACTGTGGATGTCCCTATAAGCGAATTAGAACCAGGTGACAAGATATTAATAAAACCGGGAGAAAAAATTGCTGCTGATGGTGTGGTTGTCGAGGGAGAGAGTTCTGTCAATGAGGCGATGCTAACCGGAGAATCCAAACCCGTCGCGAAAAAACCGGAGGATAAAGTCATTGGTGGTGCGATTAATGGGGAAGGTTCACTAATCGTCGAAGTAGAAAGAACCGGTAAAGATTCTTTCCTGGCACAGGTAATTGATCTGGTGAAGGAGGCACAAGCTAGCAAATCTAAAACTCAAGATATTGCCAATCGTGCAGCATTCTGGTTAACCATCATTGCCATTGTCGGTGGAACAATCACTTTATTCATCTGGCTCTTCATCATGCATAAGGATTTTGCCTTTGCTCTGGAAAGAACGGTATCGGTGATGGTGATAACCTGTCCTCATGCTCTGGGGTTAGCAGTGCCATTGGTAGTGGCGGTCAGTACGGCCATCTCTGCCAGGAATGGGTTGTTGATTCGGAATCGAGCCGCATTTGAGCAAGCTCGGGCGATTCAGGCAATTATTTTTGATAAAACAGGTACTTTGACCAAGGGTGAATTTGGGGTAACTGATACTATCCTCTTCAATGGGAAAATAAGCGAAGAAGAGTTACTTCAGTTAGCTGCTTCTGTAGAAGTGCATTCGGAACACCCCATAGCTCAGGGAATTGTCCGTGCGATTGAGAATCCCTATCCGATCAAGAATTTTCTGGCAATCCCCGGGAAGGGTGCCCAGGGGCTGGTAGATGGCAAATTGGTTCGAGTCGTAAGCCCGGGCTATCTTCGGGAAAACCGCCTGACCATCGATGATGAGCGGATTGGACAACTCGCGGCTCAGGGTAAAACGGTGGTATTTGTCCAGATTGATAATGAAGTGGTTGGAGCTATTGCCCTGGCAGATATGATTCGACCGGAATCCAAACAAGCCATAGCGGAATTAAAGAAGCTGGGGATTCGTACCATGATGTTAACCGGAGATAATCATCAGGTAGCCAGTTGGGTCGCCGGAGAATTGGGTCTGGATGAATTTTTTGCGGAAGTGTTACCTCAGGAGAAGGCAGCAAAAGTTAAAGAAGTTCAATCACGAGGGTTAACGGTTGCCATGACTGGAGATGGAGTAAATGATGCTCCGGCACTGGCTCAGGCGGATGTGGGCATTGCTATTGGTGCCGGCACTGATGTCGCCGTGGAAACGGCTGACATTATTCTGGTTCGCAGCAATCCCCTCGATGTCCTTCACATCATCAAATTAGCAAAAGCAACATATCGAAAAATGATTCAAAACCTTGCCTGGGCTACCGGTTATAACACCTTTGCTATTCCTCTGGCAGCGGGAATTCTATACAGTTACGGAATATTGTTAAGTCCGGCCATGGCTGCTGTCTTAATGTCTTTGAGTACTGTCATCGTGGCAATCAATGCCCGTTTCTTGAAGTTTTAATGGGAAAGTTTAGAATCATGAAGCGTAAAATCTAATATCATAAACCACAATAACAGAAGGAGGCCGTTATGAAAGCCACCAGAAATCTTCAAATCTTAGCAACCACCGTATTAATGGTGTTAATGATGTTCTTCCCGGCAACTGCCCAGCATATGGGAGGAGCCCATCAACAGGGCGGTATGATGCATCAACAGATGGGACAACATATGATGTCAATGAACGATATGATGCAACATATGCAAGAATTGATGGGCAAAATGTCCGGAATGATGGAAGCCATGCATGGTAAAAGCGGGATGGGCATGATGGGAAATCAGTCCATGACCCAGATGATGCAGAGTATGCATGAAATGGCGAAAAACATGCATCAGACAATGGAACAGATGCAAACGATGATGCAAAACAAAGAGATGATGCAAAATCCGGAAATGAAAAAACATATGGAAGCGATGCATCAGCAAATGGGTAAAATGATGGAATCGATGGAAGGCATGGTGAAAAATCTGGAAAACATCCAGAAACTCCAGATGAAGGAACAGGAGAAATAAAACGAAAAGTTGCTAATCTGAACAATCATTCTGCAGGGAGGTGTGCACTGATATGACCTCCCTGCTAAAACCCGGGTAATTTCGATGAAATACAATTCCAAACTCTTAACGCCCTTAATTGTTTACCTTTTTTTAGTGGGTATTTTAACTTTATCTACCTCCGCACAATCGCAAGGGAAATGGTCGGTTTTTACCTCTTTTCAGCTGACCCGAGGTACTTATAATCTGGAAAATACTACGAACACTTACGCTTTCTATGGAGGACTCCGTTATAAATCCTCCCAATGGAGCATTGTTGCTTCTCTTCCGGTGATTGGCCAGAACAATACTTCATTAACCAATACGGGAGGAGTTTTTTTTCCCACTCGTCATCATGGAAATGGAGGTGGCACAGAAACTCCTCATCATGGTGGAGGAATGAGTGAGGTTTCCTTAGAAGATCAATTTGTCATGGGTATGGGAGATATCTATGTCAATGGTGAATACCAGGTTCTCAATGAGGGTGAGAATGTACCATATATCGGTGCTACGGCTCGATTAAAATTGCCTACTGCCAATAAGGCGCATAATTTCGGAACAGGTGAAACGGATTATGGTCTGGGGCTTACATTTCGAAAACGGTTTGAAATGTATTGGGTGGTGATGGATCTGGGATTCTGGAAAATAGGAGATCCGGATAGTTTGAATCTCCAGGATGTTAAAACATTGGGCATTGGAGTGGGCAGGTTCTTTCAGGGAAATCGATTGGGAATCATGCTTTATTTTGAAAACTACTCTCGCTTCATAAAAGAGCTGGAACCGGTAAGACAACTGACTTTTGCCATAAACTCCCGAATCTCGACAAACACATTTTTTCTGGTGACAGGAGGGAAGGGAATAACCAACACCAGCCCGGATTTTACCCTTGGAGTTGGCCTGGAGTTGATATTGTGAGGTTGTTGAAATCTACCGGGCTCTTTTGCCATAAATTCGTTAAACAATGAAACCCTATTTTTAGGAGAAAATCATGAGTACTTATTATTTTTCCCGATTGTTTAATTGGGATTTTGATACCGCCATCAACAGAGTGACAGAGGCATTGCAGCAAGAAGGTTTTGGTATCTTAACTGAAATAGATGTCAAAGAGACCTTGAAGAAAAAGTTGGATGTGGATTTTCGACGATACAAAATTTTAGGCGCCTGCAATCCACCCTTTGCTTATCAGGCTCTTCAAGCTGAAGATAAAATCGGGACTATGTTGCCCTGCAATGTCATTGTACAGGAAAAGCCAGAAGGAGGGGTAGAGATTGCAGCTGTCGATCCCCTTGCTTCCATGCAAGCAGTTGCCAATGACACACTAAGAAATGTAGCAATCCAGGTACAAGAAAAATTAAAAAAAGTGATCGAGAATTTATAATCCCCTCCAGAAAGTGAGCCGGTTATTGGTTAAGCCGGCTCATTTATTTTCCTCCGTCAGTGAATACCCTCTTGAAAATTGATTTCCATAAATCCTTAACATTCTACCATGATTCCATAAGTGTAGAATAATATTCAAGCATTTGTAGAATATTCTTCATTCGCCTAACAGGCTCCTCGCTTCTTGTTTTTTATAAACGCTTGATATTTATAT
>RFIL01000231.1 GCA_003695285.1 Calditrichota bacterium | reverse complement strand
CCCCAGAACTATCAATACACCGTTAATATCTCTGCCAATGGCAATAGCATCCTTAGCAATATTACCTTCTCCAATGAATCCCGGGTGGACCGTTGTGCCACCACTAACAGTTTTGTTCCGGGAAGCAACGAACTTTCTCTCTCCTATTCAGCGAACATTGAAAGTGCCTACATGTTTCTGGATTATTTTGAGTTGAAGTTCAATCGCCCGCTTATTGCTGAAAATGATAAGTTAAAAATATTTTACAAGGTAGGGACCACCCCGCTGGAATTTCAGGTAAGTGGGTTACCATCGGGAGAGAACCGGGTATGGGATGTTTCCGATTTTGCTAACATCGAGGCGATTCAACCATTGGAAAATGGCTCAACGGTTCGATTCCATGCTCAGGAAACTCAGACTACACCTAAAATCTATTATGTCTTTTCACCTTCGGCAGCGTTGCCGATCAGTGATATTCAGCGGATACCGAACCATGCCAATTTAAGAGACCCCAATCGCAAGGGAAAGTTACTCATCATAACCCCGAGAGAGTTCTATGATACTGCTGAGCAATTCGAGATTCTTAAAGAGACTCAGGTCCCTCGGCCGGTGGAAACGGAGCGGGTGATTCTGGATGAGATTTATGTTGAATTTTCCTCCGGGGTTCCTGATCCGACTGCCATCCGGGATTTTATCAAATATGCTTATAACAATTGGGGACAAAGTGACATTGATCGTTTCCGACCGGAATATGTCTGGTTGCTGGGAGACGGAAGTTACGATTATCGCAACATAGAACTGACCAACTATCGCAACTGGATACCGGTTTATGAAATTAATGGCAATGATGATATATTCAGTCGGGTCTCTGACAACTTTTTTACTGCTATTAACAACACCAAGAATAACAATTCGGACTTAAATCCGGTGCTTTCCGTGGGAAGGTTGCCTGCCAATTCTCAGGAAGAGGTGGAGCATTATTTGCAGAAAATGATCACCTATTCTCAATCTTACCTGGGCAACACCATAGACAAAGGATGGCAGTCAATTTTAACCTTTGTGGCGGATGATGAATGTGCCGGTAGCGGTGGTTGCGGGGAATGTTTCCATTTACGACAAACCGAAGATATTATTACCCGGGTGCCTTCCAAGTTTGATTTGAAGAAGATTTATTTAACGGATTTTCCCACCGAAGCGGGAGGCTTGGGACGTACCAAACCTCAGGCGGCAGAAGCCCTGCTCAATGCCATCAATCGGGGGACATTGCTAATTAACTTCTTTGGTCATGGCGATCCCAATACCTGGGCTCATGAACAGGTTCTGAATAAAGGCAGAGATCTTCCCCGTATCCATAACGAGGGGAAATTACCCCTGTGGATTGCTGCTACCTGTACCTGGGGTAAGTATGACAATCCCAATATCCCCTCGATGGCAGAGGCTGTGATCTGGTCGGCTGACAAAGGGGGGATTGGTGTAATCGCCGCTTCCCGTGCCGTCTTTGCGTTTCAAAATGAGCGGTTCGTGGATAAATTGATTCAATACCTGTTTCCTCAGAAAAGCGATACGGCCCACTCGGAGATTATCGGCAATGCTATGCTGCGAGCTCTGGGAGGGGGCAGCAATGACCAGAAATACCATCTCCTGGGAGACCCATCTCTGCGTCTGGCAGACCCGGAACACATGGTGCAAATTACCAATATTTCTTCCGACACCTTAAAAGCGCTCTCTACCGCAACGATTACCGCTCAAATTACCAATACCGACGGTACCCCTTTAACCAGTTTTAACGGAAAAGCTGTGATTCGCGTTTTTGATGCGGTAGATAGTCTAAACAAGTGTAGCCGGAATTATGTCTATGCCGGAGGTAGTATTTTCCGGGGGGTGGTCACCGTTGAAAACGGTCAGTTGCAAAGTAGTTTTATCATCCCCAAATCCATTAAGTACAAGAATTCCCGAACCGGCCGGGTAAGCATCTATGCCTGGAGTGAAGATACACGTGATGCGGTCGGGTATGTGGATACTCTGTTATTTCTGGGATCTACCACCGCAGTGAACGATGTAGAAGGCCCGCAAATCGATTTTACTTTTGAAGGGCAACCCGATTTCTTCGATGGTGATTTTGTTCCTCAACAACCCAATCTGGTTGTCCGTCTGGAAGATCAAAGCGGGATTAATTTGACCGGTGAGGTGGGGCATCGTATTGAATTAATCATCGATGGCCGGATTAAAAAAGATGTGACCGAATTTTTTGTGTATGATGAAAACAGTTATCAATCCGGTGAACTGCGCTACACTCTGCCGGCACTTTCCAGCGGACAACATCAACTGATCATCTCGGCCTGGGATAATTTGAATAACTACTCGGAGGCCAGGATCAATTTCAACACGGCCTCTGCTTCCGAATTAACCCTGGCTCAGGTGGTCAATTATCCCAATCCCTTTAGCGATAACACTTATTTCACCTTTCAATTTCAATCTCCCAATGGCTCTGCAGAGGTGACCATCAAAATCTATACCGTCAATGGAAGATTAATTCGCGAACTCGAAAGCTTTGCTCAACCGGGATTTAATAAGGTCTTTTGGGATGGAACCGACCGGGATGGTAACCTGGTAGCAAACGGGGTCTACCTGTATAAGATTGTGGTCGATGATGGTGAAAACACCCTGGAAAAAATTGAAAAACTGGCCATTGTGCGATAGGCATTGGTTGCGATACCAGTGTGGAGGCATCCTCAGGGGGATGTACCTCCGTATGCCTTATTGAGTGGGAGCAATGCGAGTGTAGCGCGCTTCTACCGCCAGTGCTTCTTCACCATCAGGGGTGATGTTGTACATGAGGATGTGAAACGTATCCCTATTACCGCTATCCAGAACGATACGCCAACCCCAGTCAGGTCCCGGTGGTGCTGAGTAGCTCCCCCGAACGGAGAGTAAACCTTCTTGCTCTTTTCCACGCTGGAAAAGCATGAATTGGTTGCCGGTATGCCAGGAATCAAACCAGACAACTACGGCATCCTCCGGGTCAGGATCTGTTCGTACCAGGAGAATACCTTCCTGAGGCTTCCCCTCATAATTCCAGTTGTAAGTAATTGAAACCAGAGCACCGCGGGCAGCAAGAACCACCGAGGCGTTGGTATTTGATTCCCGGACTGGATCCCCCGGAAATACCCACAGGCGATTAAGGCCAGACCATTCCCCGACGAGATCCGTCAACTGAAGTTTTTTTTCCATTGTTTGATGACTCCTTTCCACAGGTTGAGTTTGAGTAGCCGATTTGGTATGGATGGCACATCCGGTGCTGAAGACCACCAGCAAAGTAATGGCAAGAGGGCAAATTCGCCTCAAGGTGACTTCTTTAGAAAATTGAGGTGAGCAGAAAAAGGGCACAGCAAACCTCCTCATTTCAATGAAGGATTAGTTGAAGTTTATTTCATGAACCTGCCAGTTTTCATCTACCCACAGGGCGATGACGGGTAATTCAAATCGGGAAGTGAGAAAATTAAGAGATTTTTCCAGATGGATCAGCTGTTGCACCCGGGGAGAAGGATTCCTGGCGCAATCGTGATGAGCCACGATGGACATCCCAACCGAATTGTGGATATCAATTGAAATCGAGATCCTGTCCATAATTTGTTCAATTACAAGCTTATCTTTTTGTTCTGCTAAAATTAAATTAGGAGCGGGCACCGTTATAGAATCCACATAGAGAGCATTGAACCGTTGTTGTAAATACTCAATGACAGGTATTTGAATCCGTCCATCGATGCAATTGATTACTGTGCAAAACTTTTTTTCCATAGCGTTGAGGTAAGGCAATTCGGAACAGCTCTGAAAGTTTTTCCGGAATGGAAAATGTTTCAATCCCTTTCCTACCGCGGCTGTTTTATTTTACGCCTCGTTTATTCCTTTACTTTTGGTTTCACTCATCAAAAAATTTAAACACCTTTTAAATATATCACAGTTCCCTAAGTGAAAAAGCCCCTTTTTTAAGTTTATCTCATTTCTCTAAACACCAAACTTCTTTGAATAAGATGTTTAATGTGTTTCCAAGATGTCAATCAATCCCCTTCTTTCCTTGCGAGGAGAAGGGAGTGAAAATCACAGCTCTCATCCTCCAGAACGATTTCAATTTTTTTAAATCCAATGGTTTTTAAAATTGTTTTGTATTCTTCGGGGGAGAGGCTGGAGTGATACACTGGTTCCCCTTCAACATACCCTGTTGTCTCACCAAATTCATTCCCGACAGTCAATAGCAGTGAACCCTGAGAAGAAAGGTGTTTGGCAAACAGAATCAGAACCTCACGCTGTTCTTGCGGTTTTAGATGAAAAAAACTATCCCAGGCTATGATGCCATCAAATTTCGTTTCCAGATTTAGTTCTCTCATATCCATTTTTATCCAGGTGGCTGTGGGGAATCGTGACCGTGATATCTCCAACATCTTTGAAGAGGCATCAACACCCGTCAGTTGAAATCCACATTGGAGGAGGTATTTTGCGATGGGTTCTCCGGCTCCACACCCCACATCTAAAACACGCCCCTGGGGTGGTAAAGAGGCAATGAATTTATCCAGCCATTTCTTTTCGAAAAATTTCCGCGAACGATGTTGATCATAGGCGTGGGCATGGCGGTCATAAATTTGAATTGTTTGATGGTAGATTTCATCCAGATTTTGCATCGCTTCACCTTGAGGTTGAACGTAAGGGCCTGGTAAGTTGAGCCTCAGCCAATCAGAGGAGATAATAGTTTAACTCCGGTTTGAAAATTTTGAGGGTCGTTTATCTTCTTCTATATTATTGAGCGTCCTACCCCTGAGAGCTTTTGAGTTTGTGCCACAAGATAATGTATGCCCCCAAAATCACCAGATCAAGCACCAGAGCCGGAGCTGACCATCCTGCAATTGGAGTACATAAAGGATTCCCCTGAACGACTCCCATTTTAACAACCTGATTGAGAGGAAATAACACGAGGATGGTAAGCGAGTAGCCGAGGAGTGCAGACCCTGTCCATCGAATTTTCTCCCGCCAGGTAGCCACCCCGATAAGTGCAATTAGCAGAGAT
>RFIL01000230.1 GCA_003695285.1 Calditrichota bacterium | reverse complement strand
TCGAAATTGACCTCGCTTCAGCCAGGCTTTGACCCTGAATCACCCCAGCCCGGTTAGTGTTTACAGAAGAAAGCTATATCCATTTTTTAAGAATTTACTAAAAATTCACTCTATAAAGGGGGAAACACTTTATGTTCATAGGACATTTCGGGCTGGGGTTAGCAGCCAGAAAAATCGATAGCACACCATCTTTAGGTACCCTTTTTCTGGCTACTCAATTCATAGATTTGCTGTGGCCTTTATTATTACTGGTTGGATTAGAAAAGGTGGAAATTGACCCGGGCAACACCGCCTTCACTCCCCTGAACTTCTCCCACTATCCAATTTCTCATGGTTTTCTAAGCGTTCTTATCTGGTCAGTCCTGTTTGGGCTCGTGTATTACCTGTTCAAAAAGAACTTAAAAAGTTCTTTACTATTGGGAATGCTGGTAATGAGTCACTGGATGCTGGATTTGATCACCCATAGACCGGATTTGCCCCTTCTACCATGGTCGGAGGTAAAAGTTGGATTCGGTATGTGGAATTCAATCGGTTTAACCATGCTTGTTGAAAGCGGGATCTTTCTGGGAGGTGCCTATCTTTATTTAAAAAATTCCAGAGCAGTCAACAGGAAGGGGACAATCGGCTTTTGGGGGTTGTTGCTACTGCTGGGGGTCATCTACATTTTAAATGTTTTTGGTGATCCACCTCCCTCTGGGCAGGCAATTGCCATCGTAGGGATGGCTCAATGGCTAATCGTCTTCTGGGCTTATTGGTTAGATAAACATCGACTACCCATTCCATAGCCTGTATTTGAGATTGGAAAAACAGAGCATTTTGTACTACTTCAAAAGAAAATTTACAGTTGAAGCGCCATGGTTTGACTCGCCAGGACAAGCGCAAATACCGGTCAAACGCGCGCTTCGCCAGGTAAAGAAGCAATTGAAAGTGTTTGAGAAAATCCAGGTAGATGTGAAAGAATTGTGCGATATCCCTCGTTATTATCCGTTTCTGATAGCCGGTTGGCCCATATATCAAATTACCGCTCGTAATGTGCGCAGTGGATTTTGTTTGATCAGCTATGCTTATGAAAATAACGCTACTCATGCCGCCACCTTCGCTTCGGTGGTGTTAAACCATCTCAAAAGAAGTGGAGTAGAACTTTCCCAATGTTACATTCAAACCGATAATGGCTCTGAATTTGTGGTCCCCTACGGCGTAAGACGTGGCTTTCGCCACAATAGGAAAAATCCCTTTGACAGCATCCGGCGTTACAGCCTCTTCCAACAGGTGCTCGGAGCCTTTGTAGAGGCCAAATATCGTATTCCTCCCAGAGCCAGCACTTATAATATTGATGTGGAAGCCTTCCACCGCATTGTGGTAGATGAGTTCTATGACTGGGGAAGCTACCAGTCTCGAAGAGAACTGTTACAAAAGGCCTATAACTATATGCGTGATTTTAACCAATTGAGAACTAAAAGCTATAAAGAAAATCT
This sequence comes from Calditrichota bacterium, assembly GCA_003695285.1. GTDB lineage: Bacteria > Calditrichota > Calditrichia > RBG-13-44-9 > J075 > J075. The sequence goes on along the minus strand of RFIL01000230.1, from coordinate 1,545 downwards.
AACACCGGTAGACATTATCAAACAGGTTGAGGCGAAGATCAATGTGAACACTTAACTTACATTTAAACCAGTTGAACTTGATCATTAATTTTAATCTTGTTGTAAGTTCTAAACAAAATTCGATTGTAAACTATCATATGAATTTGGATAATTTTATTATTATCACAACTACAACGGTTGTACAAGTTAAAACGGTTTATCAGATTGCTTCGTGGAAAAATTTTTTTTAACTTATTATAAAGAAAATGCATAAATACAGCATTCTCGCGGCATTATTTGAAATAAATTTTGGAGATGGGATTATATCCGGTAAATTGCTATGCACACCTAAGGTGGAAATGATATATCTATCGCAGCAAAAAAACATACCTGCGCTACCTAAAAGGGAGCTTTCCATTTACCATTTATTTCGGTCGCAGGAAATGCAGATAATGATATGGGACAACGGGTGGATAAGAAATATAGACAAAGAAAACAAAAGAGTGTTCATTCGCTCCGGCACATAAATAACACCCTTCCCAATAGCATGGATACCCAAACCATGAGGCCGGAAGGAATGCGAATTTGGAGAATTCAGGTGATTTGGTTAACTTCCAGTATATAACAAGACTCTGGGAGCAACAATGTTGGCGCAGATCAAGCATGGTCCTCCTTCTTAACTGTGCATATATACGACTCGCCGGCGTCAAGCTGATCGCCTTAGGTATAAAACCATGTTCCGAGCTGGGGTGATTAAAAACTATCTCAGACATTACATTGAACTTTTAGTTCACACTCGGCTGATTTATCAAATTACCTGAGTTAAGACTGAAATCAGGTGTCCAACAAGTATTCCTACCAGACGTCCATTCTATCAGTGTACTCAGGCAAAGCTGCAACTGTGGGGGATCTACTACACTACATTTGTTATTATTAGGAGGAATAATGGAAAGTTTTAAATCACAAGTCATTTTATTTATATTACTCTCAGCCGTATTTTCCTGTTTTGGTCAGGGAAATAATGTAAGCAGTCAACCAATTGAGCCTCAAATTCCATTCGATGAACACTGGACAGAAGAAATTCCGCATAGTGGCGGGATAAGAATCGGTTTGATGACCCACTATGATAAAGGGAAAATAGACCCATCACTTTTTTTTGTGAGAATACCTGACGGGGAATTTACCAATTTATGCTGTGATATTAAAAGCCGTGATGGCCGGTACAGCGCCAGTCTTAAATATGATATATCAGATCTGAAACCAGGTTTGTATTCTTTTAAATTGCCCTCTAACTATCATTCAAAATTAGAGAATTATCAATCGAAAGATATTGTGATTCTTGCTGCTCTCGGAAAAAACTGTAGCAAAAATCCGAGTTATTATATACCTGCTTCTTGGGATTCAACGAAAGCTCTCCCTGAGACTGCCACCGCTGCTGATACCGTATATATATTATTACTATCAGAAGCTGACATTACATTTATAGAAGTGTTCAATACAAAAACGAGAAAAAGCAAACAATGTGATTGTTTAAAAATTAATACCAATACATCAAGGGCATACAAC
>RFIL01000229.1 GCA_003695285.1 Calditrichota bacterium | reverse complement strand
GGGAACGGTCATGGTAATTTGACCCCGATCCGGGAGGAGAAAGCCCGGCTGGTTACGAAATTTTTTAATCACACTGAAGATATAGTCCCAGCGTCCGGCATTTAACCCCACAATATGGTCACGGAGCTCATATAAAATCTCATCCATTTCAAAAGCAGCCAGGATGGTTTCAATTAGCACCGTTACTTTGATTGTGCCACGGGGAATCTTTAACAGGTCCTGAGCCATATTGAACACATCGTTCCATAAACGAGCTTCCAAATGGCTTTCCAGCTTGGGGAGGTAAAAATAGGGACCCGACCCTCTCTCGAGTAATTTCCGGGCATTGTGGAAAAAATACAATCCAAAATCCAGGATAGAGGCTGAAATCGGGTTACCATCGACGAGAATATGTTTGTCAAACAGATGCCAGCCGCGAGGTCTGACCAGCAGAACGGCAACATCATCATTTAACCGATATTCCTTACCATCCTCACTCGTGAAAGCAATAGTTCTGTCCACCGCATCTTGTAAATTGATGTGACCATATGTGGTGTTATACCAGGTGGGTGAATTGGCATCCTCAAAATCGGCCATGAACACATCTGCACCGGAATTCAAAGCGTTGATCATCATCTTGCGATCCACCGGCCCGGTGATTTCAACGTGACGTCGTTGAAGATCATCGGGGATGTTTCCAACTTTCCAGCTCTTATCGTTACGGATATGAGCAGTTTCTGGAAGAAAATCCGGAAGTTTACCGGAATCGATTTCTTCCTGACGTACTCGACGCTTCTCAAGGAGTTCCAAACGTCGTTGGTTAAACTCACGATGCAATTTTACAACAAATTCCAGGGCTTCAAATGTTAATACTCTCTCCTGAATCTCTGGAGGTACTTCACCCCGAATATCAACTCCGGAAGGAACTGAGAAAACCTTATCACCCATGTTCATAACCCCTAATGTTTAAATGATACATGTTGGAAAATTTAAACCGGATAACATACGATTTTGGAATCATTGAGAGATATTACGTAGTCTGATGAGAAAGGGAAGGTCTTTTCCCATCCCCGATAATTCGCACCTTGGTAGAATATGGTGAATAAATTCAATGACTGTATCTTCGAAAAAACTGAGTTGAATTTACTCATCCAATACATTTCAAAGATAGGAAAGAGAACAGGATTATCCAAAAATCATTTTCAAAATATAATAGAAAACGATAGCTCCAACCGCTCCGACTGGGATGGTGATAATCCAGGAAATTACAATATCAGTTACCACTCGCAGATTTAATGCCCCAATTCCCCTCGCCAGACCAACGCCCAGTACTGCACCGACTAGCGTATGTGTAGTACTGATGGGTAATCCTAATTTGGAGGCTAAAACAATAGTACATGCGGCAGAGAATTCTGCAGAAAAGCCCCGGGTTGGAGTGAGTTCTGTTATTTTTTTACCAATGGTAATCATCACACGCCACCCCCAGGTAGCAAGGCCGATAACAATACCGACTCCACCCAGACCCAATACCCACAAAGGAACGGGAGCTTTCATAGCAATTTGTTGAGTCTTTAAGATGGTGATCACTGCGGCAAGAGGACCCACGGCATTTGCAACATCATTAGCACCATGAGCAAAAGCCACAAACCCGGCGCTTAAAACCTGCAAATACACAAAAATCCGTTGCACTGTTTTGTACTCACTGCTGCCCCGTTCAATTTCGGTTCCGGTCTCAACATCTTTTTGAATCAATCGTAAATCTTTTATCACGTTTTCCAGTCGCAGTCGAATTTCACCTCGACTTTCTCGGGATACTTTCTCAAGATTTTGTAAAACCCGGGGAATTCCCTTGATAACTGGCAGCGGTTGTTTTTCGACCACGACTTCAGCTTTTGTTAAGGGGCGGATGCGTTGTACCAGGAAGTAACTAATAAAAGCAGCTACCCCACCTACAATAAAAGCGATTACTATTGCATGTCCGAAATCTAAATTCAGTTTGAGATTTTTTAAACCTTTAAAAACCATCGCCAGGGTTAACACCAGGAAGACCATAAAAGTTAAAAATGGGGTGACCCGTTTTGCTGCCACGATGGGTTCATCACTGTCATAAATAGTCCGACGGAGCCAGGTAAAAATAATATAGGCAATGGTACCGGAAAGCAACGGTGAGACCACCCAACTGGCGACGATGGAACCCACTTTACCCCAATCAGCCGCTTCCATTCCTCCAACAAAAACACCGAAACCTAATACTGACCCGACAATCGAATGAGTGGTTGATACCGGCCAACCAAAATAGGAAGCAACCTGTAACCATATCGCCGCTGCTAACAAAGCCCCTATCATCCCATATACCAGGATCATGGGATCACTCTGAAACAAGGCAGGGTTCACAATTCCTTTCCGAATGGTTTCAGAAACGTGTGTACCAACAAAGAAAGCTCCTGAGAACTCTAATACTGCCGCAATAATGACGGCTCGTTTAATAGTTAAAGCCCCGGAGCCAACTGACGTTCCCATTGCATTCGCCACATCATTCGCACCCACACTCCATGCCATATAAAAACCAAACACTATTCCCAGAATCAAAAGAATGGTACCACTATCCATAGGCTATCCATCTCGCTTTAGGTAACAGTTTCCAACATGATTATGAAATGAAGGATATATAAACAGGAAGTTTAAATTCGAGGAATTATACAAAAGGGATGATTTCGATGTACCCAGTGAATTTTTCATTCCTTAACCAGCGATTCCTTAGTAAGAAAAAAAACGTTCATCGAGAAACGTGCTCCAGCAACGTTCCTTTACACCGACTCCATTCGTTTTCAAGGTTAGAATAATACGGAAATGAAATAAATTTTCCAAGTAATTACTAAATAACTCCGGTCAACACTCCCTATTCTCCCTTGAGAATGGTTATTTCACGTCAAGGAGCATACGGATACGATTGGCCAATTTCTCGGAGAGATTCGCCAGCGCAGAAATCCGTTGTAAGATGGTCAACCAGAGGGTAAATGACGTGTAGGGTATCTGATCCCCGATATTGTATAATTTTTTTAACAAATTTCTTTGTAAAACATCTGCTTCATGTTCCATGTAGGCCACTTCTTCTACCATTTCCCTGACCTTTTCCGCTTCTTTACCACCAAACGATGTTTCTAATAATTCATCCATCTCCTGAATAATTCGATGCGCATGATCAAAGGCTTCAATATTTTTATCCAGAAAAGCTTTTAAATCATTTTCAAGATCTTTCAAATGCTCCAATTCTTTCAATGTGAATAACACACCGATATCTTCGGCTTTGTCGGCAATAGTATCCTGAAGCGATAAAATTTCCAGCAAATCTGAGCGATTGATAGCTAAGAAAATACCTTTGGGTAAATTATTACGAATTTCATTTTTGGTTAGATCTGCTGCATGCTCCAATTCCGAAATTTCATTCACCAGTGTTGGGATACGGCCATAATCACCTTCGAAATAGGCATTGAATAAATCTTTCATTTTGTAAACACACTCAGAAACCTTTTCCATATGAGATTGAAGAGGGGAAAAAGGGGATCGAGTAAATAAGTTGCCCAAGACTCTCATTATTCATAGCTCCTGTTTTAATTTACATAGAAAAAATAATGATGAATTCTGAGATATAAAAGTATTTGTTTTAGATTCCTCACCTTATCACTTTCATTTCATTATAAAAAAGGGATAAATTTTGAAGATTCCTCCTGCTTTCCGCTAAACTTTCCCGGTAGCCTTACGAGAATTAATCAATAAGATTGTAGAACAAAAACATGTGATACGTTGAGGAGTAGGGAGTTATGAGAGAAGTATTTTTTGACCAGAATGTTGGTTATCTTTTTTTAATCACCATCGCGGTGTTATTATTTGCTCAGGCATATATTTTAATGAGAATTCGAAATATCCTTCAGGCTGTTTCCATAAATTTTGAAACCATTCTGTTTTTCTGCCGGAAAATTTTAACCCTCCAGGCTCAGGAGAGACAGGCTACCAACACAACGCAGGAAATTCCAAAAATCTGTCAGAACTGCCGTCATCGTCTGGTTTATATCAATACCAGCAAGAATAAATCCGAAGAAGATGATTTCTACCATGTCTGTGCGTTGAGGAATCTCCCCATCGACCTCGAAAATACTTGTGAGCAGTTTGAGGTGGATGACGAAATAGCCGCTTAATAAATCCCTGGTCTCATCACTCCCACTTCCTCCTTCCACCAGGTGATTTCATCCTTTTGTTTTCCCCTGATTTTTACCTCCGGGGCAGCGTTTCTGGGAAGACCTATTCTCCAGACCAACAGGTTATCGGAAGACGGAGGAAAGGAACTCTCCACAAATTGCAATTATTATAAATTTAAATTGACAACAACGAGACCAATCATTATTATCACAAGCTAACAATGAAAACCATAAATTAAACTCCTGGTACAGAACTATGGCTTCGGCAAATTCGATTAATGACAAAGATGCTCAATTACTGGAAAATTTTTCCAACGTTTATCAACAGATTTTAGATGAAATTCATAAAGTCATCATTGGCCAGGACGAGATTATCAATCAACTACTGATATCTCTCTTTTCCAGAGGGCATTGTTTGATTGTCGGAGTTCCAGGACTTGCCAAGACCCTGCTCATCAACACCCTTGCCGATGTTCTTGACTTACGCTTCAGTCGGATTCAATTTACCCCGGATTTAATGCCTTCAGACATCACCGGTACGGAAATTATTGAGGAGGATCATAGCAGCGGCAAGAAAAGCTTTCGTTTTGTCCGGGGCCCCATCTTTGCGAACATTGTGCTGGCTGATGAAATCAATCGCACTCCTCCCAAAACGCAATCCGCCCTGCTGGAAGCCATGCAGGAACATAAAGTCACTGCGGCAGGAGAAAACATGCCGCTTGATGAACCCTTTTTTGTGCTGGCCACTCAGAACCCTATTGAGCAGGAAGGAACCTATCCCCTACCAGAGGCGCAACTCGATCGGTTTATGTTTAACCTCTGGATCGATTATCCTTCATTTGAGGAAGAAATTACCATTGTCAAATCCACCACCAGTGATTATAAACCAACCCTGAACAAAGTGATGAATGCTGAAGAAATCATCCAATATCAGGATGTGCTTCGAAAGGTGACCGTGGCAGATAATGTGATTGAATATGCCGTTCGGTTGGTGAATATGACCCGTCCGGCCCATCCCAAAGCACCCGCTTACATCAAAGAGTGGGTAAACTGGGGAGCCGGTCCCAGGGCATCCCAATACTTAATCCTGGGAGCAAAAACTCGTGCCGCTCTTTCCGGGCGTTTTACCCCTTCTATTGAAGATGTTCGAGCCTGCGCAGTCCCGGTCTTACGACATCGCATTGTCACCAATTTCAATGCCGAAGCAGAGGGGGTGACCTCACTGGATATCGTCAATCGACTGTTTGAAGAACTTGATTAAACCATATCCACTGCAAATCAACAGGGACTTATGGGAAAGATTAAACCATATCCACCTGTTAAATTGATTGCTGCTATCACCATCAGCGATCTCAAACTCTGGAAGCTGGTAAAAGATGAACTTGAAGAGCATTTTTCTCCCATTGATAGTTTTCAGGATTGGTATGATTTTACCTTTACCGAGTATTATCGGGAGGAGATGGGAGCGAATCTTAAAAAGAGAATGGTTTCTTTTCAGGACTTAATCTCTGCCGAACAACTACCGGAAATGAAAATACTAAGTAACCAGATTGAGGATAAATTTTCAGAATCCGGGAATCGTCGGGTGAATATTGACCCGGGATATGTGACTTCTGCAAAATTAATATTGGCAACTACCAAAGATTATATGCATCGCATCTATCTGGGAAAAGGCATATTCGGAGACTTGCATTTACGAATTCGTCAGGGAGAATTTCAACCACTGGATTGGACCTACCCGGATTACAGGCAGCCGGAAGTTCTGCATTTCTTTAATGAGGTGCGAAAAATTTATCTGGCCCAACTGGCCCTTGAAAATGACTGGGGAGTAACAACCAACGAATCGACATAAGGTATCATGAAAAAACCCACGACATATAAATCTGCCGGGGTGGATATTGAAAAGGCAGAACATTCCTTAAAACAATTAAAAGCACGTATTGAAGAAACTCATACTCCTCGTGTTATCAAAGGGGTTGGATTGTTTGGCGGTTTCTTCGATTTGAGCAACATGGATATTGAACATCCGGTTCTGGTCGCTTCTACGGATGGTGTGGGCACCAAGTTAAAAATTGCTATGATGACCGGTCGGCATGATACTATTGGTCAGGATCTGGTTCACCATTGTATTAATGACATTGCCGTGAGTGGAGCACATCCACTTTTTTTTCTGGATTATTTTGCCAGTGGACGCCTTGAGAGTGGAGTGTTTGAGGAGGTGGTTAGCGGAATTACCATTGCCTGTAAAAATGCTAACATTCCCTTATTAGGAGGTGAAACAGCTGAGATGCCGGATTTTTATCAACCTGGAGATTATGATCTCTGCGGGACGATTGTCGGTGTAGTTGAAAAGGAAAAAATCATTGATGGAAGCCAAATCGAAAAAGGGGATATCCTGATTGGTGTGCCCAGCAATGGGCTGCATACCAATGGATTTACCCTGGCCCGGAAAGTCCTTTTTTCAAAATATTCACCGGATGAATTCATACCATCATTAAACACCACTCTGGCAGAGGAGTTATTAAAAATTCACCGAAATTATTATCCACTGATACAACAGGTTTTAACCCAATTTACGGTTCGCGGGATTGCCCATATCACGGGTGGGGGTCTGGTCAAAAACATTCCCCGGCTTTTTCGGAAAGGACTTTCGATGCGAATTGACTGGAAAAGTTGGGAAATCCCTCCTATTTTTCAACTCATCCAGAACACCGGTAATGTTCCCATGGAAGACATGCAAACTACTTTCAACATGGGAATCGGATTAGTTTTTATCATACCGAAAAATGAAGTTGATTCACTATTTTCCTTCGGTAACTCTATCGGAGAGAGGATGATGAAAATTGGTGAAATTGTTTGACCAAAATCAAACTTGAGTTTTGTTTTATTTTCTACCTTTTATTTCTCAACTCCCCTTTTTAATTTCCCTCCAAGTAATTTTATGGCGATCAAAAGTAGGATGAGGAGATGGGCTATTTTCTGTTAATGATAGTAGTCAGTTATTTAATCGGTTCTATACCAACCAGCATCATTACCGGGAAGGTATTACGCGGGATTGACATTCGTCAGCATGGTAGCGGTAATGCAGGCGCAACAAATGTCTTTCGTGTTCTGGGTTGGAAAGCCGGCATTTTTGTGTTGGCGGTGGATATTATGAAAGGTGTTATCCCCTCTGTTTGGGTGTATAAAGTGGGGCTGGTGGGAATTGCAACGGAACCGATTAATGCTCAGATCTGTGCCGGGTTGGCGGCGGTGTTCGGGCACATCTGGACAATATTTGCCGGTTTTAAAGGAGGAAAAGGAGTGGGAACTGGCGCGGGCATGGTCATTGGGCTGGCTCCCGTAGCGGTCCTTGTTGCCTTGATTGTATTTGTGATAACCGTTGCTTTGACTCGTTTTGTTTCCCTGGGCTCTATCCTGGCTTCTATTACGGTACCTCTTGTCTTATTTATCCAGAAATTGGTGTTTCACGATACCGTTCCCGTACAACTACTGGTTCTGGGAATTTTTATCCCCGCGTTAATTATTTTTACCCATCGTTCAAATATTCAACGGCTGTTTAAAGGAGAGGAAAATAAAATTCAATTCAAAAAACAAGGGTAAGACAAAATGTTGTTCTCTAATGTCGTTTTACGAACAGAAATCCCCGGAGCAAAATTATATAATCGTGGAAAAGTGCGCGTTATTTACAAAGCGGGTGAGAATCTTCTAATTGTTGCCAGCGATCGTATTTC
>RFIL01000028.1 GCA_003695285.1 Calditrichota bacterium | reverse complement strand
CCGGCATTTGTAGACTGGTCTGATGCCGTTGCTCTGGGTGCCGAATTTATTGATAAGGATGGAAATGGTTTATATGACCCCAATATTGACAGTCCTCCAATGGTGGGCCATGCCATGTGCTGGACGGTGTTTAATGATGGAACCCCCATGTCCATAAGAACTCCCCGTCTTGGAACTCCACCTATAGAGCTGGAAATTCATCAAACCGTATGGGCTTATCAACTGGATGATCTAAATGATATCATTTTTTTTCGGGTTCGGCTGATTAATCCCACTCCCCAGGATGCTCAGGATTTAATCTATTCAATATGGGATGATGTGGACCTAGGTGATTTTCAGGATGATCTGGTGGGATGTGATACCTTGTTGCATGCTGGCTATGTGTATAACGATGGGGATGATGCGATTTATGGTCCGAATCCTCCCGCATTTGGTGTGCAGATTCTGCAGGGAGCTCTGGTGGATTCCCCGGGTGACACAGCGATAATTTATCGGGGACCCCTTCTGGGAGTAGACACGATTTATGATAAAACAACCCTTTCCATGACTTCCTTTATCCAGATAATTAATGGAGACCTGTTTTTTGGCAGTCCAGTCAATGCTACTCATGCCAGAAACTATCAGATTGGTGGAATTGACGGGCAGGGTAATCCCATCGATCCAACGCAATGGGGAGTCGGGGGGACGCCACAAACCAATCCTCGGTATATGTTTTCCGGAGATCCGGTTGCTGGAACAGGATGGAGAGATGATATTCCGGCAGACAAGCGAATCCTGGTAAATTGCGGCCCGTTTACTCTGGCCAGTGGCGATACGCAGGAGATTGTGTATGCTTACGTGTTAGCAAGAGGAAGCGATGCCCTGTCCAGTATTACTGAACTGAGAAAACATGCGCTCTTCTTAAACTCCATATTCCCATATGGAAGCCTGATACAAATTATTGCAAGTGACACTTTAATTTCTACGGATTCTTCTGCAGTGTTTGATGTTAGATTTTTTTCATGGGTGGCTGAGGATAGTATACAAAATGTTCAGTGGGAGTTAATTGAACGGCCACCAGGGAGTACTTCACAATTGATACCCGATAGTGGATTTCAGGTGATATTAGAGCCGGACTTGCCTGGAGCATACACAGTCACTGCTGAAGCGTGGTTATCCGGGCCAAGAGTATTAAATGACACGCTGACGATTCATGCGGTTTCCAATCATCCACCGGTGGCTCAACTAACCATTCAACCGAGTTCAATTATCTATGGAAATAGCGCCGTCGCGGATGCCAGTGATTCCAGCGATCCGGAGAACGATCCCCTGAATTATGAATGGGAATTCCCGGATTGGATTTCAGGCACTTTCCCGGACACAGCCAGTTCGGTTTCTTTTACCCCTGTTCATACCGGTAGCGGAGAGGTTCGGGTAACAGTGCGCGATCCGTTTTTTGAGGACGCTGTAATGGATAGTTTTGAGGTGCTTCCTTTAATCGCTAACCTCAATGAACAACTGTATATGCCTGATTTAAACTCGATACAGCAAATGCAATATGTCAACGGTAAAATATTTGCCATCGAATATCGGATTTTGGGAAATCCTTTTACCCTTAGTATTTTTAACAGTGGAGAAAATCCCGGAAATCTGATATCGCATACCGTATTCGGGTCTCACTTTTTAGTTAACAATAATGTCTTGATCAACTATGGGAGAATCTCCCAAACCGATGTTTACACTATTGACGATATCTATAACCTTACTTTAGCCGCCGTTTTACCAGCGGTACGAGAGACTGCTCAACATCCCACAGAGGTAAATATTATTAATGATCATCTTTATTTACCTAATGCAGGGGTACCATGGTCTATTCAGGTTTATGATATCTCGGATCCCTTTAATCCAATTTATCAAAGCTTAATTCCAATCCCGATTCTTACCACAGATATTGCATTCAATGGCTCGATAGCAGCTGTATATTCCAGACATCCCTCGTTAGGGATTGTTACCTACGATCTCTTTTCAGGAACCCCATTAGATACACTTGGCTTGTCACCTGTGGAGAGAGATATTGCATTTGGTGCTTCCAATATTTACCTCCTGAACGGATTGATTGAAGGTTCTGAAGTTCAGATTGTGGATGGCTCCCAACCATCGGATTTGCAACTGGCCGGAACCATCCAGGTCTCATCGATCATACCAGGCCTTTATGGAAATCCTATCATTTCCATGGTAGCCAAAGGGGATATCCTGTTATTAGGGTTAAAAGATGGTATTCGTGTTTATGATTGTTCCGATCCCTACAATCCTCAGGAGATAGCTAAACGGCATTCCGGAAGGGAGGTGAGAGGTATCACTTGGAATTCCTCTCAATTGTATTCAGTTGAAAATGGAGATCCTCAATTTGGCGCGGGGTATTACTATCACGATTATGTTCCAATGAACATCGATTATCCGGAGATTGACATACCGCAATCATATCAGTTGTATCAGAACTACCCCAATCCCTTTAACCCCAGCACCACTATTCGCTTTGATCTCCCTCACGCAACCCGCATTACGCTTCAGGTGTATGACCTTACCGGTCGGTTGGTG
>RFIL01000228.1 GCA_003695285.1 Calditrichota bacterium | reverse complement strand
TTAACCGATAATATCGATTCTACGAGTTGGGGGGAGATGACTTCATCAGCATCAATGGATAAGATATAATCGTTGGTAGCAAGGGAATTGCCGTAATTCTTGGTTTTGGCATAGCCTTTCCATTCCACCTGCTCTACCCGGGCTGAATAGCTTTTAGAAATTTCCACTGTGCGGTCTTCGCTGAAAGAGTCTATAATAATGATTTCGTCTGCCACCTTTGTAACACTTTCCAGGCAGCGAGAAATATTTTTTTCTTCATTCAGAGTAATGATGACCGCTGAAATTCCACTCATAGGCTCTCCTAATCCTTGAGAAAGAGTATAATCTATTCAATGAAATTCTCATCAACACCCTCTTTTTAATTTTGTTCGTTGAATGTCCCTCAATTTTCCCTTAGATTCATCCCTGAAAAATCAGAGATATAAAATGGTTGAAGAATATGGAAGTTAAATCCGTTGCTTAATAGTGAATCGGCATGAAAAAGAAATTACAGAGAGTTCTTCTTATTCGCACGGATCGAATTGGGGATGTTGTTTTGACCACACCTGTCGCAACTGTCCTGAAAACCACTTTCCCGGGTGTTCATGTGTCTTTCCTGGGACATCAATATACAGCTCCTTTGTTGGAAATGTATCAAGATATTGATGAGGTGTTAACTTATCAACCGGAAAAATTGCATCGTGGTTGGTCCGGGCATCTATTATTAGCAAGTCAATTGAAGGAAAAAGAATTTGATGCCGCTTTTTTATTTTTCCCAAGGCCGGCTCTGGCATTTGCTTTAAAAAAGAGCAATATTCCCTTGCGAGTGGGATCCGGGTATCGTTGGTATTCTTTTCTGTTTTCCCATCGGGTTTTTGAACATCGCAAATATGGCTCAAAACATGAACTGGAGTACAATCTCTCTCTTTTAAAACCCTTTATCAATACTTTTCCGGAGCGTATCCAATTCCGCTTTAAGATACCTTCCCAACTGGAAACTCAGGTTAAAACCAAACTCAATGAGACTGGTATTAACAAATCTTATGTGGTTATTCACCCTGGGAGTGGTGGTTCTGCCCCCAATTTATCCATTGAACAGTATATCTCTATTGCCAGAAGACTCAGCCAGGACCTTTCTCTCCAACTGGTTTTTACCGGCAGTCAGGATGAGCAAGTCCTGGTAGAAAGAATTCTTAAGGAAGGGAAATTGAATAGAGCTGTCAATCTCTCAGGATTATTAACTTTACCTGAGTTGATGGTATTGTTAAAGGATGCAACATTATTTGTCTCAAGTAGTACCGGTCCATTACATCTTGCTAATGCATTGAACACACCTATCGTTAGCTTCTACTGTCCATCCCCACCCTGTTCTGCTCGACGATGGGGGCCCTATCACCAGCTGGATTGGGTAATTACCCCCAACGTTGAACCCTGCAAGGATTGTAATCCAAAAAAATGTCCCCATAACAATTGTTTGGGGACATTGGATACAGAAACCATTCTTGAAAAAATAACCAAACGATTACAAAGTTCCTGAAGATAATCGGAATTATGCTTCTCCGGGTTTTACTGAAACGAATTCCCCGAGGAAGAGCTTTTTCCTTTGCGATTCTTGAGAAACCGGTACCGGTAACTCGTTTAAAATGGGTGCTACACTATCCTGTTCCGGTAGGGATAATTCCTCCGGTGCTTTTTGTATTTGTTTTTCCACCTTATCCGCAAAGAGATGGATGGCCAGTACAAAATCAATAATCAAGATGAGTAAGAAAAATATCATGGAGGTGATAATAATAGTATTCACTCGGGCTTCCAGTTCATTTTTATAAAGGCTGATAATCTGACTCAAAGATAGGATCATCTCCCCTTTAATTGCACTATGCATTGCCTGAAGATGAGGATTGGGAGTCTTAAATGCTTTATACGGGGTATTTAAAATTTGAGTCGCATGATATAGGAAGTTTTGTACATGGGAAACCGCATCATAGGGAGGAGTAAAATAGATAATTTTAATCTCATCCGCATAGCGTGCAGACCGTCCAAAATCCGGTCGTCCACTAAACATACTGAGATGACGAATCTCCAGAATATCAACCAGACGACGAATACGGTTGAGCATGTTTTGGTACTCAAATTCAGTATTTATTTCAGGGAGCTCTTCAGCATAACTCACGATACTTTGTGATAGAATCCCGATTTTTGAGACCGCATCAATAGCTGCATTATATTCACTGGTGATTTCATTATAATACAGATTGGCAGTTATCGCTGTTCCCCCAATTAAAATGAGGGATAACATTATATACATTGTTTTAGTGAATTTAATATTCATACCCTCTCTCCCTCTTTCCTGATAGTTCTAATATATTCACTTCCCTATGTAAGGTTCCCAAAAAACTCTTTTGTTTAAAGAGCCTTGGCTCAGTCAGTTAATCTCAACTGTCAGGAGGAAACCACGTGTTCATTTTTTGTTTTCTTTATTGGATCTTCTTCTCCCTTTTCCCTTTTTTGTTGACTTTTCTTAAAAAATTCAAGGACCTGAATGAGCAATTCAATGAAAGGTTCATTTTCAACCTCGATATAATTAGCAGCAACCCGTGCGGAAAATATTTTCCCGTTTTTTCTGGAAAAAGTGGCTTCAAATAACATGGTCTTGTTCAAAATTGTTTCTTCATAAAGCTTGATAAGTGCTAATTCATTGGAATCTACCAACACATCACGTAAGTTTAGCTGGGTAATTTCTGCTTCATCATATCCAAACAGCTGGAGCCCATTGATGTCAGCGCTCAAAATTTTGCCATTGGTGGAGGTGAAAATACTGGCAAAGGAAGTGGGTGAAGGAACTTCTGTATTCCGACGGCGCCGTTGATAAGATTTGCAGAGAGAGATAAATTCTGTGGAATCTCTGAAAAGCCAGATCTGAACTTTTTGCTCATCCGATGATAATTGTGCCGGGATGGAATAGCATTCCAGATAACGACCACCCTGAACTTCAAGGAGGGTATAACCTTTATCCTCCGGGAAGCTTTTCATTCGTTCAAAGAGGTTGGAAAACTCACCCCAATTCTGGATGTAAGCTGAAAGGTGTTCCAGAAGGCTCTGAAGTTGTTTCGCCTTCTTTAACGTTTCAGGAAGTTCCAGTAGCTCGTCGAAGCGGCTATTGGTATAAAGAATCCCATCCTGAGATAAGACCATTAATCCGTCAGGGGAATTCTCACAGCAGGCTTCCATTATTTCCAGTTGGTGCTGAAGCGTTGTTTGTTGAGAAAGCACCTTTTGTTTGAGAAGGTGAACTTCTTCTTTCTCCAGTGCCTTTTCCTTTTCAAGTGAATACAGAGTTTTTGTAAATGAGTGGTATAAATACCCGATACCTCCGATTGATATCAGGACAAGTAGAATAGAGAATAGGGTTGAGTACCACCGGATATGCATCGATGAGTACTGGATGTGCTCCTTTAATGCCAGTCGACTTTGCATCAGCAGCTTAGTTAAAACCTGGTGTTGTTGAAGAAGTGCAGCTACATTGGTCTGCACTTCAGGGGTCTGCGAGGTGATATCCTGTTGAGTAAACTGTTCCAGTGCGGTAATGTAAGCTCGACCGTTCTCATAAATCTGAGCCATGAACCCGGGAAGCGGGCTTTTACTTGGAGTGAACAAATAATTTGATATACCGGGTTGAGTGTTAACACTCCCCAAATTCACCAGAGTTTCATTGAGGATTTCTTGAATTACCTTTGCCCTGGCTTGAACTTTAGCTAAGGCTGTGGCATTCAACCCCCGTTGAGAAGCCGTTACCAGATATTCCGCATTATAGCATGCTACTTCAGCTTTGGTAATCGTTTGCAACAGGCTAACTTCAGAAGTTAAAGAAGCTAACCCCGATTTTTCAACCCAATAACCTGAAAAGATGCATCCGATAATAAGCAGGGGTACTAAAATGAATGGTAAAACAGGTTTTTTTGACGCCATAATTTTTGCCTTCATTCGTTCTTTATTCCTCATCATTATGGTCTCGTTATCGGAAATCCGGCGGGGAAACATTAACCCAGGATGAGAATCGAAACCCCGTTTTGCGGTTGATTTATTCCTTTTAGAATAGAAAAATTTGCAGTATCTTTATAAACAAATTGAGGTTAGACACGAAGGGATTTTTCGAAAAAAAATAGTTGGTATTTCCTGAAATCTTTTGAGTAATGGGGTGGGGTGAGACACTGCAGGAACGTTCTGAGCGTCTCAGTATCTCAATTGATGTCAAGGGTCATAACCAGTGGAGAGAATGGCCGAATTACAACAAGCATATCAATACTGTAGAGAAATTACGATTCGACATTATGAGAATTTTCCTGTCGCATCACGATTGCTACCCGGAAAAATTCGAAGACATATTTATCCCATCTATGCTTTTGCCAGAATTGCAGATGACTTTGCTGATGAAGAGAAAGATGCAGGAAAGCTTGTGGAATGGAGAAATATGTTACTTCAATGTTATCAAGATTTTGTGGAACATCCCGTGTTTGTGGCGTTAAATGATACAGTCCGAAAATTCCAGCTACCATGGCAGTTATTTGATGACTTACTAAAAGCTTTTCAACAGGATATTCAAAAAACTCGATATGCCAATCTGGAAGAACTGATACAATACTGTCGGTTTTCAGCAAATCCTGTGGGAAGAATTATCCTCTGCTTACATAAAATTAATGATGAACGTTTATTCGCCTATTCAGATAACATTTGCACCGGACTGCAACTGATCAATTTCTGGCAGGATGTGAATGTTGATTTACAGAAAGGTCGAATTTATATTCCTTTAAACCTGTTACATAAATTTGAGATTGAGGAAACCGAATTATTAAATCGCCAATATTCTAAAAAATTTGCAAGCCTGATGAGTTATCTGGTTGACTATGCTGAGGCCCTTTTGATGGAAGGGGCACAGTTGGTCTACCGGGTACCGGGAAGGTTAAAATGGGAACTGAAATTTATCATTGCCGGGGGCTTGAGAGTGCTTGATAAAATACGAGGGATCAATTATAATGTCATTGAACAGCGTGTAACCTTAACCAGGTGGGATTGGTTAACAATTGCAATTCAGCTTATCACTAAAAATTTCGAGAGAATATGAGTCACAGTAAAACCCTGGACCCATCAATTACTCCTGAAAGCAAGAGTAATTTCCTGTTTTCTTTTTTCCTGCTTCCCAGGGAAAAACGAGAGGCAATTTTTACCTTATACGCCTTTTGTCGGCAGACGGATGATATCGCTGACAATAATCTACCTCTGGAAAAAAGAATAATGCAACTCAACCGATGGGAAAAAGAACTGAAGAAATGTTTTGTCAATCGTGTCTCTAATTATTTTGATTCTCTGGTTCAGGTCGCCGAGATGTTTAAGATTCCTTATGACTATTTCCTGGAACTGATAGAAGGGGTTCGCATGGATTTAACTCAGTTGAGTTATCGCTCTTTTGAGGATTTGAAATTGTATTGTTACCGTGTCGCATCCACCGTTGGATTAATGTGTATTGAAATTTTTGGATATCAGGATCCATTGATAAAATCTTACGCTGAAAATCTGGGAATAGCGCTTCAACTGACCAATATTATTCGTGATGTTGGGTATGATGCTCATCTGGGACGTGTTTATATCCCGGGAGATGAGTTAAAGCGCTTTGGTTTGAATGAAGAAGATATTCTCCAAAAACAGTATTCGAGAAATTTTGTGGCATTGATGAAATATCAAGCTCAGCGCGCCAGAGAATATTATAAAAAAGCGGAAGAGTGTTTACCTCCCTCAGAGAAAAAAAATATGCTGGTTTCCGAAGTGATGAAAAATATCTATCTGAAACTTCTCTCGAAAGTAGAAGAACATGAATTCCAGGTGTTCCAGCGACGCATTTCATTGAATACTCCATCCAAATTGTGGATTACTCTCCGTACTTTTTCTCAAATTCACCTTGAAGAGAAATTAGGTAAAGAACCAATTTAATTGACTGAACTCGTTTTAATGACCGGGCAGTAGCAGGACCAGGGGAGTTTTGCTCTATATGTCAAGATAAACCATGTGGTTTGGCTAATTTTTTTGTTGCATGGGTACAACAATGGCAAAGATGCAGTAAGATAATTTCGATGGTTGGCGACCCGGTGGCGCGATGAAAAAGATTCATCAGAATCGGGCAGAAGGTTGGTGAGCAAATGGATGATGGAGATAAGAAAAAAATCATTATTGTTGGTGGCGGACTGGCCGGGATATCCGCTGCCCTGGCGGCATTAGAGCGGGGTTGGATTCCGCTTGTCTTCGAAAAAAATGACTCTCTCGGTGGGCGAGTCCGTTCTTTCCGGCTAAATGGGATTGGTACATTTGATAACGGGCAGCATGTGTTGTCCGGGTGCTACACCCATACAAAATGGTTGTTAAATCAGATAAACTCAACCCCTCTTGTTAAATTTCAAAAGAGGCTGGAAATTTTTTTTCTTCTCTCAGCCGGGCGCTCGGTCCATTTTCGTACCTGGAATCTTCCCGCACCGTTTCACCTTCTCATGCCGTTGTGGTTAAAAATGCCGCTCACCTCAGAAGACCGCTCGTTTCTGTTACGGTGGGGAAGAGATTTTTACCGGTTATCGGAAACTCAATTGAAATCCTGCTCTGTTCAGGAGTGGCTGAAAATGTACGGCAGAACCAATTTATTAACTCCCATCTTATGGTCACCACTGGCATTAGCCACCATGAACACCCCTCTTGAACAGGCCAGTGCCCTCCTTTTTTATCGAATCTTAAAATTAGCCTTTCTGGCGGGAGTTCAGGAAAGTGGATTGGGGATCCCACAAGCTTTTTTGAATGAATTGTTTGTGGCTCCGGCATATTCAAAAATCCTGGAGAATGGCGGAAAAATTTTTACCCGCCATCGTATAACAAAATTGCGAGTGGAGGATGGGAGGATTAATATGTTAATCACCGCCTCCGGAAAAAG
>RFIL01000027.1 GCA_003695285.1 Calditrichota bacterium | reverse complement strand
GGTAAGTGGCTGGCGTTTACCGCTCAGTATGACGGCAACACCGAGGTTTATGTAATGCCTGCCGAAGGTGGTGCCCCTCGGCGGCTCACTTTCACTGCTACTCTCGGTAGAGATGATGTCGCCGACCGCATGGGCCCGAACAATATCGTAATGACCTGGAAAAACACCGCCAATGAAATCGTTTTTCGTTCCCGGATGCGCTCCTTCAACAGCTTTATTGGCCAGCTTTATACGGTTGATTTAAAAGGCGACCTTCCCCAACAGGTTCCCGTGCCTCGAGGCGGATTTTGCTCTTTTTCCCCCGACGATCAAAAAATGGCCTATAATCGGGTCTTTCGCGAATTTCGTACCTGGAAACGGTATCGCGGAGGGATGGCAGATGATGTATGGGTTTTTGATCTCAACACCCGTACAGTAGAAAATATCACCAATAACCCCGCACAGGATATCATCCCCATGTGGGCGGGAGACAAAATCTACTTTCTTTCCGACCGCTCCGAAGAAGATAACCTGCGTATGAACCTCTTTGTGTATGACCTGAACAGCAAGGAAACCACCCAGCTCACTCACTTCAAAGATTTTGACATCAAATTTCCCTCTCTCGGTAAAGATGCCATTGTCTTTGAATACGCCGGCTACATCTATCGATTCGATTTAGCCACCCGGCAGTATGAGAAAGTGAATATCCAGATACTGGAAGATTTTACCACCGGCAGAGGCGGGTTGGTAGAAGTCAGTAAAAATGTTACCAATTATGAAATTGCCCCGGATGGTAAGAGGGCGCTTTTTGGGGCACGAGGTGAGGTGTTCACGGTACCGGCCAAGGAAGGTCCGACCCGCAATTTAACCCAGACTTCCGGAGTTCATGAGCGAAATTCCAAATGGTCACCGGATGGTAAATGGATTGCCTTCATATCCGATAAAACCGGCATTAATGAATTATACATTATCCGACAGGATGGAAAAGGAGGCCCCATTCAGATTACCGATGGAGCGGATACCTATTATTATCAACTTTACTGGTCACCGGATAGTCGAAAATTATTATGGGCGGATAAGAAGCAGCGGCTCCGTTTTGTGGATATCAACACCAAACAAATCACCGAAGTCGATCAGGCCACCGCATGGGAAATACGCCAGTATGCCTGGTCTCCGGATAGCAAGTGGATTGCCTACATGCGTCCGGAAGAAAAATCCATGAATAAAATTTATCTCTATTCCCTGGAGCAGCAGCAAAAATACCCTGTGACCGAAGGGTGGTATGATGCCGGTAACCCTGCCTTTAGTGCAGATGGTAAATACCTCCTGTTTGTTTCCAGCAGGGACTTTAATCCCATTTACAGCTGGACAGAATGGAATCATGCCTATCGCGACATGGAGCGGGTGTATCTGGTTCCTCTTTCCAAAAAGATCCCTTCACCTTTTGAACCAAAGAGTGATGAAGTGGAGATCCAATCAACGAAAACCGGAAAATCTACTTCAGAGAAAAAAGAATCCCCGGAAAAAGGGAAAAAAGAAACAACCGTAGTGGTTGACATTGATGGAATAGCTGATCGGGTCATCGGTCTTCCTATTTCTGCGGGAAGTTATGGTTCTGTTGCCATGGTTGATAATGTGGTCTATTATATTCGGAACAGTAGTACCGATAAAAAACCCGTGCTTTTAATGTATGATTTAAAGAATAAAAAGGAGAAAGAACTCGGGCAGATTAATGGGTATGAAATCTCTGCCAACGGTAAAAAGATGCTGGTTTCCCAAAACCGGAACTATTATATCATCGATCTCCCCAAAAGTGAACTCCATCTGAAAGATCCCCTGGACCTGTCCAACATGGAAATGACCCTCGACCGTCATGCGGAATGGAAACAAATTTTTCATGAGTGTTGGGTTCAGATGCGAGATTTCTTTTATGCTCCCAATATGCACGGGGTGAACTGGGAACAGATTCGTGAAAAATATGAACCCCTGGTGGATTACGTGAATCATCGGAATGATTTAACTTATATCATTGGTGAAATGATAGGTGAACTAAATGTCGGTCATGCCTATGTGGGTGGGGGTGAACGACCGGAGGTGAAAAGAATTCCCATGGGATTATTAGGAGCGGAATTGGAACGAGATGCCCAAAGTGGATATTACCGTATCACCAAAATTTTGAAGGGCGAAAACTGGAACAAGCGCACCCGTTCTCCCTTAACCGAAGTCGGAGTGGATGTGAAGGAAGGAGACTATATACTTGCTGTAAACGGACATCCGACCGATGATATGAAAAATATTTATGAGTCCTTAATCAACACCGTTGACAAGCAAGTCGTATTGACCGTAAATAGCAAACCCCAGAAAACCGGTAGTCGCAATGTGACCGTAGTACCAATTGTCAACGAAGGCCCACTCTATTATTACAATTGGGTGCAGGGAAATATCGAAAAAGTAAACAAAGCGACCAATGGCAAAGTGGGTTATATCCACATCCCGGATATGGGAGTAAACGGTTTGAATGAGTTTGTGAAGCATTTTTATCCACAGCTACGCAAGAAAGCGTTGATTATCGATGTGCGGGGTAATGGAGGTGGCAATGTGTCACCCATGATAATTGAACGTCTGCGACGGGAGATTGCCATGATCACCATCGCCCGTAATACCGCCCCGGATGTAAATCCCGGTGCCATGCTCTGGGGCCCAAAGGTTTTGATTGTTGATGAATTTGCCGCCTCCGATGGAGATATTTTTACCTATCGGTTTAAAAAGCACAAATTAGGTAAAGTGATTGGAAAACGAAGCTGGGGTGGTGTTGTGGGTATTCGGGGTAGTTTGCCGCTCCTGGATGGCGGATATCTCTATCGACCGGAATTCTCACGCTACGATGTGGAAGGTAAAAAATGGATTATCGAAGGGGT